>JAFGTK010000310.1 GCA_016934135.1 Deltaproteobacteria bacterium
CACCCCAATAGTGTATTAAATGAACCGTGATTCAGAATAATGCTCTGAATTCATAAATAAAAACTCTAAGGAGTGTGCGATGAGCAGATTAAAGACCTTTGTATTTGTTGCTTTTATGTTATTTGCTGTTTCCAGTGTTGCAATTGCTTCTGATGTAGCTGCAGCAGGTTATGTGGATTGGGCCAAGGTGATCTTTGTTGCAGCATCTCTGATTGCTGCTGGTCTCTGTATGGGACTCGGTGCGATTGGTGCCGGGGCAGGTATGGGTAATGCTACTTCCGGAGCTACCGAAGCCGTTGGTCGTAATCCCAATGCTCAGGGAAAGATCATGCTCACCCTTATGGTCGGTCTTGCAATGACTGAGTCCATTGCAATCTATGCGCTCGTTGTAACCCTTATCATCCTTTACGCTAATCCTTTCAAAGCAATTATTCTGGGCTAGTCAGATCAGGAGAGATATGATTCCAAACAAGGCGCCTTCTTTCGCATCAGTATCAAGGGTACATGATGGATTTGCCGGTGCAAGTGGCTGCGCTTGTTTGGAATTAAAAACGGGTTGCATTACGGGTGAACTCTTAAAGGTTGAAGAGTTATCGATATACAAGAGGTTTGTATAAGACGGTCAGGAGATTGATATGGAGCAGGAAGCAAAGACTAATTTTAGTTTTGCCAGTATTGCTGTAAGCTTTTTTATCCTCATAGTGCTACCCCTAACCATTACCGGAGTTATTATCAGCAAGGGAGTGGTGAAAGTAGGTGAGGAGGCAACACAGGCAAACTTGCGCATTCTCGACGATAGTCAGAAGCAATCCATAGGGGGTCGAGCACAGACAGTGGCAGATGCTGTTGCCCAGTTTCTCTCGGACAGGGAGAAAGACATTCGGATAGCTTCAATACTTCCTCGGGATGAGAATTCATACACTACCTTTTTAAGTTCCAATACGAGGGGGGTAATCAAGTCATCCAAGGTAGGTATGGTTAAGATCCCCATGCCCATATACCGGGAGATCTCTTTCCTGGATAAGAATGGCTTGGAAGTCTTGAAGGTTACCAATAGTGGAGTCGCCAGTAAGGATCAGCTGAGGGATATGTCCGACCCGAAAAATGGCGAATATGGATATGAAGATTATTTCGCCAAGGCCAAGGGTCTGGCTCCGGGTGATTTCTACATGGGTCCTGTATTGGGGCGCCATGTTAATAAGGCGGAATTTGATTCAGGTAAGCGTTTTAACGGAATTATTCGTATGGCATCCCCGGTATTTGATTCCAGCGGTTTTGCCGGTGTTGTTGAATTGGCGCTTGAATATGTGCATCTTATGGAGTTTACAGATCATATCATTCCCACCGAGGCCGGTATGTTCTTTGCCGAGGTCAATGCCGATGATATGAACTATGCGTTTATGGTAGATCGTGATGGCTATGTCATTTCGCATCCATCTGATTATCTTGTTGCAGGTCTTGATGATCAAATGAATCCGGTTCCGGTAATGAATGAGGGCAATTATGAAGCCCTATTAAAGGCTGGGACAGGGGTAATGAATGTACGCGAGATGGGATTTATAGATGAAAACCTTCCGCGGATCCATTCTCTCGCATCTGACGGCAAGTCCGGGTCTTTCACCTATACATTGAATGATAAGAGGATCTTTGCAACATACGCACACATACCTTATTATGGCAATGGTTTCAGCAAACCTCAGGGCTTCGGCTGGATAGGGATGATGGTAGATATCGACAGATATCATCACCTGAGCCAGGAGAAGGTGAAAGAGATTCAGCAGAAGGTCCAGAGATGGCAAAAATCCAGTATCGTTGTGGTATTCGTTTCGCTGATACTCCTCTTTATTATAGCACTGATATTGGCCCGCGGTCTGTACCGATCAATCCAGAGCGCCAGGCGTCCGGATGAGATGGTACAACTGGAAGACGACGAAGAGTAAGATTAGGAATCATGCATATAATAAAAGGGTGTTGATCCTGGAAAAAGGACGGCACCCTTTTTTGCGTACGAGTAAAAAGGCGGCCACCCGAAATTGTCCCTTTGAGGTATTGCAGGTAATCCTGCGGTGTCCCTTTGAGGTATTTCAGGCAGTGTAGGGTATATACAGGTTTGTATTAAGCGCCGATAAGAACATTCATCCATAGTATCCGGTTAATGGATTAATGCTCTTGCAGATTTCACATTCTTCATTAGCCTGACGGTGTGTAAGAATATGTCCTACAATGAGCGCTCATTCATAAGCTTTCTAATAAGTAATGATATCAGTATGTTAAAAAGTAGTGCTTGACAGGTTTGCGTTTATTTGATTAATAGCTTCTGTCTCGAAAAATGCGGGAGGCATGCATATATGTACTATATTTTACTCATCGTAGGCGCAGCATTGGTGAACAACTTTGTGTTGTCGCGGTTCCTTGGAATCTGTCCCTTTATGGGTGTTTCCAAGAGCATCGACACGGCAGTGGGCATGAGTATGGCCGTTATCTTTGTTATGACGCTGGCATCTTTTGTGACGTGGCTGATTAACAGTTACCTCCTCATACCTTATGGGTTAGGCTACCTGCAGACAATTGCCTTTATCCTGGTTATTGCATCCCTTGTTCAGCTTGTGGAGATGATTATTCAACGAGTAAGTCCGCCTCTTTATCAGGCTCTGGGGATCTTTCTTCCCCTGATTACAACAAACTGCGCGGTCCTGGGTGTGGCGATACTGAATATCCAGCTCAAGTATTCCCTGCTCGATTCATGCATTTTTGCAGCGGGTGCCGCACTCGGCTTCGGCCTTGCCCTAGTGATCTTTGCCGGTATCCGCGAAGAATTCGAGCTTAATAGTATCCCCAAGGCATTTCAGGGTACCCCGATAGCCTTGATTACCGCAGGGATCCTTTCCCTGGCTTTTATGGGATTTTCAGGTTTGGTGAAATAATATGATCAGCTCAATATTAATGGTAGGTGGTATCGGGTTTGTGGCTGCCCTCATACTGGGGATATCCGCGGTCACCTTTGCCGTAGAGATGGATCCCCGAGAGAAGGCTGTCCTGGATCAGCTTCCCGGTGCAAACTGCGGCGCTTGCGGTTTTGCAGGATGCGCCGCCTTTGCCCACGAGATCACGGAGAATGTTGAAGCAGAAATGGCGTGCCCCGCGGTGGGCGAGGAAGCGCTCAATGCGATGTCAGAGATCCTGGGACGTGACCTGGGAGGCGCCGCAGCTTTTATTGCATTTGTCGGCTGCAAGGGATCCCCGGATCAGACGATTACCAGGTACAACTATGTCGGGCCCACGGATTGCAGGGCTGCACAGATCATTGCAGGCGGATCCAAGGCCTGTCAGTATGGATGTCTCGGTCTTGCCAGCTGCGTTCAAGTGTGTCCCTTCGGTGCGATCCGCATGGGTGAAGATGGACTGCCACATGTCCTGGCCGACAAGTGCACCGGATGTGCAAAGTGCGTAGAGGCATGCCCGAGGTCAATAATAAAGCTCATACCAAAAACGGGTAATTACTATGTGGGCTGTATCTCCAGCGATGTCTCCAAGGACATGAAGAGCTACTGCAAGGTTGGCTGCATCAAATGCGGTCTCTGTGAAAATGTATGTCCCTTCGATGCTATTACGGTATCCCATGACAAGGCTGCTGAGGTTGACCAGAACAAATGCCATTCATGCGGACTTTGTGTGAGTGTATGCCCGACAAGTGTAATATCGATGGTGCATACGCCTCTTAAGGCTCATGTTGTTGATGAAAAATGCAAAGGATGCGGGATATGCGCCCAGGTCTGTCCGGTTGAAGCAATCACAGGCAAACCCAAAGAGCCGTATCTTGTCAGTGAAAGTAGGTGTATCGGTTGCGGCATATGCATCGACAAGTGCCCTGCAGACGCTATAGAGAGGGTCGTTTCATGAAGACGTTTAAGGGCGGCATTCATCCACCAGAGGAAAAGGAACTTGTAAAAGACAACCCCATTGCTGATTTTCCCTTGAGCACGACGTTTTATGTCCTTGTTCAGCAGCATCTTGGGGCGCCGGCAAAACCCATAGTGAAAGCAGGAGACGAGGTCAAAAAAGGACAGGTTCTCTCCGAGCCCCTCGGCTTTGTTTCAGCACCGGTGCATGCGCCAACATCCGGGAAGATAAAAGCAATTTCTAAGATGGTTCATCCGGTAACAGGGCTTCTTGCCCCCTGCATTGTCATCGATGCGGACGGAAAAGACGAATGGACAGACGGTCTGCCCCTCGAGCGGGACCCTTCCGTCATGACAAAAGAAGAGCTCATGGGAGCGATAAAGGCTGCCGGAATAGTGGGAATGGGTGGTGCAACTTTCCCTACGCACGTAAAGCTATCTCCTCCGAAAGAAAAGACCATAGACACGTTTATTGTCAATGGCGCGGAGTGCGAACCATATCTTTCTTCAGATTACCGGCTTATGCTGGAACAGCCCGAGCGGGTTCTGGGCGGTACGCTGATAGCAATGAAGATCCTGGGTCTTGACAAGGCAATCCTGGCTATCGAGGCGAACAAGCCCGATGCGATAAAGCTTATGCAGGAAAAAGCACCGTCTCAGATTCAGGTTGAACCGTTGAAGGTGAAATACCCGCAGGGTGCAGAGAAACAGCTTATCAATGCCCTGACCGGAAAGGAAGTTCCCTCGGGAGGTTTGCCTATGGATGTTGGTGCCGTTGTCCAGAATGCAGGGACATGTGCAGCCATCTATGATGCATGCGCCCATGGAATCCCCCTTATCGAGCGTATCACTTCTGTCACCGGCCGAGGAATCAAACACCCGAAAAATATCAAGGTCAGGGTAGGGACCCCCATACAGGATGTCCTTGAATTCTGCGGCGGACTCCTTGATGCGGCCAAGATCATATTCGGCGGACCCATGATGGGCATAGCACAGTTCAGCGATGATATCTCCATTATGAAGGGAACATCCGGCGTGCTGGTACTGACCGAAAAAGATACAAATATATCCCGGTACAGTGGGTGTATATCCTGCGGAAGGTGTGTTGAGGCCTGTCCCATGTGCCTGATACCCTCCACGCTGAGCAAGGCAGGAGAAAAAAGCATGTGGGAGTTGGCTGTGAATAATGATCTGCTGGACTGTGTCGAATGCGGCAGCTGTACGTATGTCTGCCCGGCTAACAGGCCGATTGTACATTTTGTCAAATATCTGAAAGCATTGCAACGAGCTGCGAATGCCAAGAAAAAAGGGGCATGAGATGAAGGATATATTTGTTTCCAG
>JAFGTK010000311.1 GCA_016934135.1 Deltaproteobacteria bacterium
AAATACGTGGCATCGCCCTGAATGTCGCCTTTCCAGTTTCCGTCCGGTTCCCAGTACTGCGAAATGAGATTGTCCAGGATACCCCGGAATTCTTCCCTGAATATGAAGTCGTCTGTACAGGCCATTAACGATTCATGGGAATGCTGTCTCCAACAATCCTGCGCTATCTGCCGGTCATGGAATGTGGCACATCCGGTCATCACCAGGAGCATCGCAAGGATGCAGCCTGTAAGAATGCTGTGGAAAACTTCTGCAGACAGTTTGAAACCGCTATTCTCAGCTCGTCTTAGGTTTTGCCGCATCAGGGAAATACCTCTGAAAGCATTCAGGGCACAGCCCGTGGCTGAACACTGCATCCGAATGTTCCTCCAGATACTGTTCCAGCTGGTTCCAGTATCCCTTGTCGTCGCGGATCTTTTTGCATCCGGCACAGATGGGGATGAGACCGGAAAGTGTCCTGATCCTGTCGAAGGCATCTTTCAGTTCGATATTTAGTTTCTCGCGCTCCTCTTCTATACGCTTGCGCTGAGTTATGTCATGCAGGGTCTCTATGGCCGCAACAAGATCACCGGCCTTATTGTATATGGGTGCAGCATCGAATATTATATATCGCTCCCTTCCGCCCACATCCGGATACCATCCCTCTGCATGCAGGCCGTCAGGCAGAAGGACTGACGGCCCATATATACTGTAATGATCGGGCATTGTATCGATATCGCCTTTTATCAGAATATCCGAAAGGCACGGGCGTTTGTGGCCATAAAAGGGCTTCCAGTGATTTCTCGTACCGAGAACATCCTGCGCCATAACGCCTGTAAGCCCTTCACATGCCCTGTTCCAGTGGATCACCTTATGATTGATGTCTACGGCAAAGATCGCCACTGCGCAGTTCTGGATCATGCTCTCGTATATCTCTATCTGCTCCAGGGCTGCGGCGTTGAGCGCATTGGAGGACGCTGAGCCCTTACGATCAAGCATCCTTTTCATGACTGTTCCCCACTTATCCCTGAAACGCCTTTGTACGGTTATCATCTGTTTCATAACTCTCGCCTTCCAGTCCTGTCATCAAATGCATTGTACTGTAACACCTCTGATGGTCCTTAATAATAAATATAAGGTCTTGGGGTTCATTTTGCGAGTTCTTTTTTTATTCCTGTTCTTTTTCCGGCCTTACGATCAGGGTATGGCCGCTTTTTCCGATCACGGTTACAGTCCTGCCCTGGTCTAACTGTAACGTTTTATCTTCCATCTCCGCCTCCCACAACTCTCCCCGTACATGGATATATCCACCAGGATTCAACTGCCGGTGAACGATCCCCTGCATCCCCGCTATCCGAGTCATCTGATCCGACTCCTTATTCCGGTCCCAGTCATAGGCATGCCAGACAAACGGAAACAGGATAATGTCCTTGAGCACCCATACGGCGCAGGCGCTAACGAAAAGCCACACCGGTATGGCAACCCACATGTGTATCAGTACGAGGATAAGGATGAATACAATGGTCTCCAGGGTCTGGATCCATACATATCTGAAGATGATTCTCCGGGTTATGCCCTCAATGTTCATCGGCTGCAGCTAATTCTTCCAGTCAGGATCGATTTCCAGCACTTTAGAGAAGAGTTCGGCCATCCTTTTTTCATACCAGGTTGCAGCGGATATTCCATAGACAAACCCGTTGTGTCCGCCATAATCGTGTACAACAAGCTCTGTGTTTGCGTTCAGACAAAGATGATGAAACTCATCGATGGGTATAACCGGGTCGTCTCGTGAAACAACAATTGTCATGTCCGTACAGACATCCTTCAAAAAGTCACGGCTTATTGTATATCCTCTGAAGTATTCATGTATATCCTTATAACATGAGTACTTATTAACAAATGCCTCGGTGATTGCCCATATGGTTCCCATAGACACCATGCTGGAGAAATCATAAAGGTGCGGGTACAGGCCTTGTTTTATATTCAGAGATCTGCGCCATTTCTTCATGAAATAATACTTCAGGAGCCGGTTGTTGTCTATCGCCGCGGTGGACTTGCTCGGATCGATCACAGGGCTTATTGCCATCACATGGGCAAGACAATCAATGGGCTCCTGCTGTGCCCTGCGGGCAACACGAAGGGCAAAATTACCTCCCAGGGAAAACCCTGCGAGAAATACCGCCTTGCCCTGTGACAGGGCAGAGGCCTTCTTGATCGCTTCAAAAACCTCATCCAGAAATGTTATGAAGAAAAGCCCATCGTTTAAGTGATGTGTCTCTCCGTGGTCCCTCAAGTTCAGCCGGAACACCGCATACCCTTGATTATAAAGATATCTTCCAGTATGGAGGACGTAGGTCGATGATGAACTCCCCTCCCATCCGTGGATCAGTATCACCAGAGCTTTTGTGCGCCCGCTTCGCTGGGGGGAGTAGAATCCCTGCAGACGAACACCGCCTCCAGCATCGAGGATCACCTCATGTGATGCATCGAGCATGGGATTTTTCCCTATGGTGCGCAGCCGTGAACTCGCAAGGATGGTCTGGGTATACATGCCCCTCAGCCAGGCAGGGGGCATGAATACATTGTTATATCCCATTACGGCAAACTTTTATACCATAAGATTGAGCGGCTCGATGAATTCAGGGTCTTCCTTCTCCATAATCTCGATTATATGCTTGTGCAGCCTTGTCTTATGTTCCTTGAATATCTTCCTGCCCTTCTGGTATGTCTTTGCATATTCTACGGCCTCTTTCATCAGGGCATCGGCATTTTCACAGGCTTTGACCACAATATGATGCTCCTCCATCTCTTTTGCACCGACGCGCTTTCCGCTGAATACTATTTCTTCGAGTTTGTAATATGGTATCGCCTTTTTCATGGTTGCAAGCATGCTCGGCAGGAAGGGGATATTGATATCCACCTCGGGAAAACAGAAATAGCCTCTGTCAGCCTTCATGAACCGGTAGTCGCAGGAACAGGCCAGGATACTGCCGTTGCCGAAGGTATGCCCGTTCATGGCCGCGATAACGGGCATGGGGATCATTAGCGCCTTTTTGAATACATTGTTCATGTCGTACATAAACTCCCTGATTGAGTCCAGTTCGTTGTTAGTCATGGCCCCGGTTATCCAGGTGAGATCGATCCCCAGTGACCAGGCCTTTTCACTGCTCGATGCAATCACAATGGATTTTATCTCCTGATCCTGTTCGATTGCATCGAATGCACCCAGCATACCCTTGGCAAAACCGGGGTTGTGCCTGTTCTCATCGGTATTCATGGTTATGATTGCAACGGTTTCATCCTTTTTCCATTCTACTACAGCCATTATTCCCTCCTGTGATGTTTATGAGTGACTCCCTAATCCATACCACAAAAGACGGCAAAAATGAAAATTCAATATCTCCGCATGGACACCTCCAGCCTTCTGACCCCGAGAGACAGGCTGAAGGTAACAATGAAATATAATGCCGTGATCGTGATCCAGACCTCAAAGGTCAGATATGTGGCTGCCATGAGTTCCATGCCACGGAACGTCAGTTCCTGAATAGAGATCACACTGACAATGGCAGAGTCTTTTATTGTCGATATGAGCTGGCCTGCAAGAGGAGGCAGGATTCTCAGTGTTGCCTGCGGAAAGATGACATGGCGCATCTGCTGCCACTTCGACAGCCCCATGGCACTGGATGCCTCCCATTGTCCCTGGTCAATGGAGAGTATCCCTGCCCTGATGATCTCGGTGATGTATGCCCCCTCATACAAGACCAGGGTAATCAATCCCGAGGCAAAGACCGGAAACTGTGCCGGGGTGGAAAAACAGCAGGTCAGGAATCTCTGAGCAAAAGGAGACAATGATTTCATAAGGTTGTCAATGCCCAGGAAGGCCAGGATCTGATCGCTGATGAAAAAGTAGAGGATAAAGACCAGTACGAGCGGGGGCATGTTCCTTATCAGCTCCACGTATGTCCTGCCGATCATCCGCCCGAAAAGACTCCTGCTCAGGCGCAGCAGCGCCATAACCGTCCCGAGTGCAGTGGCAAGGACCGTGGCCCATATGCTAAGCTTCAGTGTAGTGAAAAAGCCTTTTATGAGCACATTGGGGACAAAAGACCCCTTTTCGGGATCGTACCGGAAGAGGTACTGGGGGATGACAGACCAGTTCCACCGATAGTTAAGCTCCACCCATATGCGCT
>JAFGTK010000312.1 GCA_016934135.1 Deltaproteobacteria bacterium
CAACTGGTCAGTGGCAGAGACCCGCAGCCGATAAATCAGTACTGAATCTGCGTCTACGACATTATAGAGGAATGCCCCTGGTGTGTAGGTCACCACCATATTATCCGCCGGTATCGGGTATGTTTGTGCTAGAGGGATCAGGGAATATTGACCTTCAGGATTGACAGATGTAAGATTAATTACCTCGCCCACCTCTCCAATAATATCTTTGAGAACATTATCAGACTGCGGCCTGTCGTAGTAATCCAGAGGTGACGTCCCAGCCATATACTCGACCAGGTTCACAACACCGTCTCCATCCGCATCCATAAGGGAATCCATGGGATTGGACGAGTTCAAACCCCAGAATTCTTCCACATCATCGGGTATGCCGTCTGCATCGGCATCAATAGGATCTCCCGGATCAACAACATCCTCCGGTATCAGAATACTTGCCTCAGAGGATAAGGGGCTTTCATTGCCTGAGGTATCATAAGCTGATACTGCAAAATAGTATGTAGTTCCCTGATAAAGCCCGTCGATATCCCTGCTTGTTGAAAGACCCGCATCCACAGACTGCTGATAGAATCCGCTGTACGTCCCGTAATAAACTATATATCCATCAAGATCGGGCTCTGTGTTTATGTTCCAGCTGACCCTTACAGTTGCTGCATACGCAAAGTCTGCCAGGAAAATCATAATGACTACAAGAACCAATGTTTTTATCGTTTTTGATATCTTCATGCAGATCTTGTACTCAAGACCTGTGCCAATTTATTATATCAATTATATCATATAGTTAGTCAACACTATATGACTGTCAGGGGGCAATATTGTAACGGCGGTTACAAAAGTGTCTGCAGATACTACAATACGGAAATTTTATGATTTTTCAATCCATTATGTGATTTATTGGAAATCAGGGACATTATGAAAAGGTAAAGAAGCCCATGCATTTATACCCTGCACAGGAAAGCATCGGGATAATTCAGATTAATATCGGTCAGATAGAACAGGGGGGCAATGTTTGCCCCCCCTGCACGGTACTTATTTCTTGCTCTGGCGGAGGATCAGCAATGTCGGGCTGGCGATGAAAATCGATGAATAGGTACCCACAATCACTCCGACCATCATGGCAAATGCGAAGTTGTGGATAACACTTCCACCAAGCAGATATAGACACAGGACAACGATAAACGTTGTAAGAGACGTAAGAATCGTACGGCTGAGTGTCTGTGAAATACTGTTATTCAGCAACATTACAAAATCATACGAACCAGAAGCCTTCTTGATGTTCTCTCTTATCCTGTCAAATACTACAATGGTATCATTCAGAGAATACCCTACAATAGTGAGCAGTGCCGCTACCACAGGAAGGCTTATCTCTTTACCCATGATAGAGAATATCCCCACGGTAATAACAACATCATGGATCAGAGCGAGGATAGCACCAAAGGAGAACTTCAGCTCAAAACGCCACCAGATATATATGAGAATACCGATCCCTGCATAGAACAGTGCCAAAAATCCTTTCTGCTTCAGATCCTTGCTCACTTCAGACCCCACCATCTCGGCTCTTCTTATATCTACCTTTTCCTTTCCGAAGGTTTCGTCGAGAGTTCCTTCAACTTTCAGTGCAAGATCTTCTGTTGAATCTTCAATCATCGGGATTCTGACAAGGAATTCAGCGCCTTCAGCAGAATCGATGCTCTGTATCCTGGCCTTTGAAAGACCGATCATATCCAGTGCGGCCCGAATATCTTTGGTCTTTACAGGATCAGTGAAACTCACCTGGACCTCTGTGCCGCCGGCAAAGTCGATACCGTAATTAATCCCCTTGAGAAGGAATATCGATATAAGGCTCAGCACAATCATTGCAATGGATATGGTAAAAGCGATATGCTTTAACTTCATAAAATCAATCTGTGTTCCTGGTCTTATCAGTTCCATGGTAAAAACCTCCTAAATACTGATCCGCTCGATCTTTTTTTCATTAACCAGCCATTCCATTATCCATTTGCACAGGAACAGAACAGTGAACAATGAGGACAGAATACCTATGGTCAACGTCACGGCAAAGCCCCTGACCGGTCCTGTCCCGAACTGGAACAGAACGATGGCTGCGATCAGCGTTGTTATATTGGCATCAAGAATCGTTGACAGTGCATTGTTATACCCGGCTTCCACAGCCATCTTCGGAGTTCTGCCCAGTCTTATTTCCTCTTTGATTCTCTCGTAAACAATCACGTTTGCATCCACTGCCATGCCTATAGTCAGCACGATACCTGCAATACCGGGCAGGGTCAGCACTGCATGGAAGAGTGCGAGTATACCTAGGATAAGTATGATATTGCATACCAGTGCAAGGTCTGCCAGCAGACCTGAGAACCGGTAGTATATCACCATGAAGAAAATCACCAGGACACCGCCGATCATAATGGAGATAAAGCCCTTGTTGATGGAATCCCGCCCGAGTGACGGACCGACTGTCCGTTCCTCGAGTATCTCCACCGGGGCAGGCAGGGAGCCAGCCCGTAGAATGATCGCCAGGTCGGTAGCCTCTTCCATGGTGAATCGTCCCTCGATGATTGCGTCTCCGCCTGAGATGGCTTCGCGTATAACCGGAGCGGACGAGACCCTTCCGTCCAGCAGGATTGCAAGCCTGCTCCCTACATTCTCGGTGGTAACACGCTCGAATATCCTGGCACCGTCTTTATTGAATGATATAGCAACATACGGTTCGTTATAGGTTGTCTTGATCCTTACCCGGGCATCATCAAGAAGATCACCTGTCATGACAGCCTTATCTTTCAGCAGGATAGGGCTCCGGCCGTCTTTCATATAAGCTACATAACTTCCCGCAGGAACATCACCTTTTACAGCATCATCCAGAGAATGCTGTTCATCGACCAGTTTGAATTCGAGTATTGCAGTATTCTGCAGGAGATTTTTCGCTCTTTCAGGATCCTTGATACCGGGTAGCTGCAGCACGATCCTTTCCTTTCCCTGAGGGATGATGGAAGGTTCGCTGACCCCGTACTGGTCTATCCTGTTGCGGATGGTTTCGAGGGCCTGAGCCACGGCCTGATCCCTGATAACGGCAGATTCCTCAGCAGACATCTGATATGTCAGCGTGGTGATGTCGTCTTTTGTCGACTTATCCACCTCTTTGAGATACGGATATCCTTCTTCAACGAACTTTCTCAGGTTTTCAAGATCATCAGATGTTCGCAGCTCCACCAGCAACAGATCCGGAGGCTGGGAATTTACCCCTTTATAGTGGATCCTTTTATTGATCATCTGCCCTTTGAGATCCGATGAAATACTGGTCAACCTGCTTTCCACAGCCTTATCTGTGACCACTTTCAGGACAAGATGCATACCCCCCTGCAAATCAAGACCGAGTTTTATTTTATTTTTCGGGCCTATCCATCCTTCGGGGACATCCTGTTTTCCGAAAAAAGTGGGCGCTGCAAAAAGCAACCCCACGACAACCACCAAAAGTATGATAAGCCCTTTTAACTTAAATATATCCATTACAACCCCCGAATTTACTTATTCGTCTGTTCTCCGCCTTTTTTATGTGCTATGAATTCCCTTGATACCTTGATCTTAATCTTCTCTCCCAGGTCCAGTGTGAGCACGGAATCGGTTACGCCAACCACTTTTCCGTGTATGCCACCACTCGTGATCACCTCGTCTCCCTTCGAGATACTTTCAAGCATGGCTTTGTGCTGCTTTGCCTTCTTCTGCTGCGGCATAATCAAAAGAAAGTAGAATACCACAAAGATAAGAAGCAGTGGGGCCATGCTCATCAGCAATCCCATTGTATCACCACCTGAACCTCCAGCTGCGTAAGCTACACTAATCATCATACATCTCCTTCACTTTTTTTCTCAGATCACCAAAACATTTCTCTTGTATGGAATGCCGTATATCAGACATTAATTCAAGATAGAAATGTAAATTATGTATTGTATTTAGAATAGATCCCAGGATTTCGCGGGAAATATACAGATGCCTCAGGTATGCAAGAGAAAAATTTCTGCAGGTATAACACGTACATTCTTCATCCGGTGGAGACGAATCATGCTTGTAGCGCGCCTGCTTCAAGGTTACCCTGCCTTTGTTGGTAAAAAGCATACCGTTTCTTGCATTACGTGTGGGCAGAACACAGTCGAACATTTCCACACCCCGCAATACTGCCTCTACAATATCCTTTGGTGTACCGACCCCCATGAGGTACCGTGGTTTCCCAGATGGAACATGGGGCATCGTAACATCGAGAACATCCATCATGAGGTCATGGCCTTCGCCTACGGAAAGCCCTCCTATCGCTATACCGTCAAAGCCCAGTGATGATATTTCCTGAGCACTGCGAATCCTGAGTTCAGGATATATCCCCCCCTGGATAATACCGAAAAGGGCATTGCTGCCCTGTCGTGCCTGAAGGCATCTGTCTGCCCACAGCGTCGTGCGTTTGACAGAGGTCTCCACATATTGCCTGGTACTTGGGTAGGCAACACATTCATCAAGACACATCATGATATCGGAACCGAGATCTTCCTGTATCTGCACAGCCTTTTCAGGGGTTAGCAGATGCCTTGACCCATCCAGATGAGAGGCGAATTGGAGGCCTTCATCGTTTATCTTCATCAGTTTAGCAAGGCTGAAGGCCTGATAACCTCCGCTGTCAGTCAATATGGGACCATTCCATGCCATAAATGCATGCAGTCCACCAAGATCAGCAATCAGATCCGCTCCCGGCCTCATGTGTAGATGATATGTATTGGAAAGGATAATCTGAGATTTCAACTGCATAAGCATCTGCGGGCTCATTGCCTTTACAGTCGCCTGTGTTCCTACCGGCATGAAGACAGGCGTTTCCACGGTTCCATGAACAGTCTGAAATCTCCCGCGCCGTGCATCACCGTCATTGCACAGCAGATCGTAGTTAAAAGATGAACATTGCATCGCCATAACTGAAGAACCTGTATTCCTTTTCAACCGCTTCTTTATATGCATTGATGATGAGATCATAACCACCGAAGGCTGCAACCAGCATAAGCAGTGTTGAACACGGCAGATGGAAATTTGTAAGAAGAGCTCCCACACACCTGAATGCAAAACCCTGGTAAATAAATATATTCGTAGACCCGGTGCCGGGTACGATCTCACCATGTCGAACCATCAAATGCTCCAGCACACGGCTTGTCGTGGTTCCTACTGCAACAATCCTCTTTCCTGTGGCCATTGCAAGCCTGATAGCACCAGCTGCATTGTCCGAGACAGTAAACTCCTCTGAATGCATGGTGTGGTCTTCTATCCTTTGTGTCCGTACCGGCACAAAGGTCCCGGGACCGACATGAAGGGTTATATAAACAAGCTGAGTTCCTTTGGATTGAATCCTCTGCAGGATCTCCTCAGTGAAATGAAGGCCTGCTGTGGGTGCAGCCACAGACCCTTCAGCATGTGCATATACGGTCTGATAACATGTCTCGTCAAGCTCTTCCACTTCCCTCTCAATATACGGCGGTAACGGGATCTTACCTACACTATGAACCACCGCCGGGTCGGAAAAGGCCACTTCATACCTGTCATCGATGCGGTCTATAATCAAAGCGCTGAGCCCCTTATCGAAGAACAACTCCATTCCCGGTCTTGGCGGCTTGGATGCCTTTACAAAACAATACCATCTCTGAGGACTTATGCTTTTTATCAGAAGAACCTCAACCCTGCCCCCAGTTGCCTTTACCCCTAATAACCTGGCATATATAACCTTGGTATCATTCAGAACCAGGAGATCATCCTCTGATAAGTATTCAAGAATGTCCTCAAATTGTTTATGATAGAGGCTTCCCTCCGCCCTGTCGAGCACCAGCAGCCTCTCTTTTCCACGATCCAGTGGATATTGTGCAATGAGTTCCTTAGGCAGATTATAATCAAATTGTTCAATATTCACTGCTGCTACATCCCGCCCATATGCCTTCCTATATATATTATTGCCAGACCGGCAAAGGCAACGATGATTCCGATAATCTGCAGTATCCTGTTTGGAATCGTATGTATAGCCTGTGCAAACTCCTTAACCTTGCCTGGAAAAGCGATATACGGCAATGCCTCAATTATGAAAACCATTCCTAAAACACATAAGAAATATTCCATTAGCTTCGGCCTTATAGCGAAATTCACTTATGCAAGTCAATCTGGAAGGTTGTGCAGTATTCTTCAGTCACTACAGGAGATTCTACACAATCGGCCAGGTTATACGGATCCGGTCCGTAAAGAGCCTTGAGCCCGCTCAATCCCCGACCCTTCCCATAACGCATACAGATAGACGCAGCCTTAAGGATATTCTCTTTTGTGATAACCCCTCTTATAATACTCAAAGGGCCGGGGACATCGGCTATCTTCACAAATATATTCCCCGGGCTTATCAATGTTGACAGAACATCGTTTTCTTCATCATTCCTTGAAACTACCAGTACTGTAGACTCATCCAGATTGAACTTTCTTCCGACAATATCGAGGATAAGATCGTCTTTACCCGGCAATCCCGGATGAAATCTATCAGATGCGTTCCTCACCTTTGAGGATATATGCTCATCGGCCAACAGACATCCGCCTGCCGGAGTTGGTATCAACTCTTTATCGATCCCATATTTCCCTGCAAGCATAATCTGATCTTTTCTCCCTCTGCCTACTATATCGCCAAGATTCTCCCTGTTCACAATACCCATACGCTCGGGTAATGTCTCTTTCAATTGTCTTGCACATAAAGGCCTTAAAAGGATATCTTTAAGCCCTGATTCCTTTATGATACTGTTCATGGGTTCTTTGCGCTGTGACATGGGCCTCTGGCCGAGAACTTCTCCGGTAATGACAAAAGATGCACCATATGTCTCAAGAAAATGCCCGGCTTTCTTCAACATGCCGATCTTACAATCTATGCAGGGATTGAGCTGCTTGCCATATCCATGTTTCGGGCTTTTAATGATCTCTATGATATCCTGTGTGAAATCAACAAGACGAACATTAATCCCGAATGCGGACTCATGGTATTGAATATATGTCTGTTGATCCTGAATAATTTCAAATCCGAAGAAGGGTGAATAGAATTTTATAGGAATAGCTTCCACGCCCTGTTCCTCAATCATCTTGACGGCAAGAATACTGTCGAGCCCTCCTGAATATAAGGCTATACATCGTCTGGTCAGCATTGCAACTTCTCCGTCATACCCTCAAGGATACTAGTGTAGTAACTGAATAAAGCATAAAGTCAATCTCGGGGGAGGCAGGATCCATATTTAACGCCCAAGGGACCATAGGCAAATGCAGACAAGACAGTGCCTGATAAAATAAAAGTCTATACCCCATTTTCTGAGGTATAGACCAATATCCTGGCGGGAGCGACGAGACTCGAACTCGCGACCTCCGGCGTGACAGGCCGGCGTTATAACCGTCTTAACTACGCCCCCTTATAATCGCACCAAAATGGTAGGCGGAACAGGGCTTGAACCTGTGACCCTCGGCTTGTAAGGCCGATGCTCTCCCAACTGAGCTACCCGCCCTTATTTGATTGCACTACTTATTGACAACATCCTTAAAGGCTTTCCCAGGCCTGAAACGAGGCGCCTTGGAGGCCTTTATCTTGATTGTTTCTCTTGTTCTCGGGTTTACACCCTGACGTGCTGCCCTCTTGGCAACATCAAACGTGCCAAAACCAACCAGTGTTACCTTGTCACCCTTTTTGAGGGCATCCTGAATGGCCTCGGTGGTAGCATTGATTGCCTTTTCTGCTGCAGCCTTTGGTATTCCAGCCTTGTTTGCCACAACTGATATTAATTCTGTCTTAGTCAAAGTATACCTCCTATTTAATGTTGGTTTCTCCCATGCCCAAACGCACGTAGAAAGTATCAGTATTTATTTTGGCTGTCAATAGCTCAATTGAGGACATAAGCGATTATCTCGTCCATATTTTCGACCATATGGATTTCCAAACCCTTCATAATTTCTTTGGGGGTGTCATGGAGGTCTTTTTCATTCTCAACAGGGATCAGAACTTTCTCCATACCGGCCTCTTTTGCGGCAAGAAGCTTCTCTTTAAGCCCGCCTACAGGCAGAACCCTTCCGCCCAGCGTAAGCTCTCCGGTCATTGCAATTGTCGACCTGACCGGTTTTTTTGTAAGAGCAGAGACTATTGAGGTGGCCATGGTTATCCCTGCCGAGGGGCCATCCTTTGGAACAGCCCCTTCAGGTATATGAATATGGATGTCCAGTTTATCATAGAAGTCGGCTTCAAGACCAAGTTCTCTTGCCCTTGATCTCACGTAGCTCATACCTGCCTGGGCAGACTCCTGCATAACCTCACCTAGTTTCCCTGTGAGCAGAAGCTTTCCTTTACCCGGCATAACAGTGGTCTCAACACTCAGCAATACCCCTCCGACTTCAGTCCATGCAAGCCCGTTTACAAGACCAACAAGATCCTTTTCTTCTCTGTGAGGCTTTCTGTAACGGGGTATTCCCAGAAGATCGCCCACTTTCTTTGATGATATCCTGGGCCTTGTCTTTTCCCTGCCGGATACAATCTGCCGTACAATCTTCCTGCATATGGAGGAAATCTCTTTTTCAAGTGCTCTAACCCCTGCTTCTTTGGTGTATTCGTGAATGATGCTATAGATTGCCCCTGTGGTAAACCTGACCCCTTTTTCTTCAAGACCGTGCAGCTTGAGCTGTTTCGAGATAAGGAAATCCCGTGCGATCATATACTTTTCATGTGACGTATAGCCTTCAAGACGGATGATCTCCATCCTGTCTTTCAATGCCGGCGGTATGGAGTATGACGTATTGGCTGTGGTGATGAACATTACCTTTGATACATCGTAATCCACATCCATATAATGGTCGTTGAATGCATAGTTCTGTTCAGGGTCAAGAACCTCCAGTAGTGCGGCAGAAGGATCACCCCTGAAATCAACGCTCATCTTGTCTATCTCATCGAGGAGAAATACCGGGTTGGATGTTCCGGCTCTGCGGATCCCCTGAATTATCTTTCCTGGCATGGAACCGATATAGGTACGTCTGTGCCCCTTGATCTCTGCCTCGTCGCGGACCCCGCCAAGAGATACCCTCACAAACCTCCTGCCAGTTGCCCTGGCTATGGAACGTCCAAGAGAGGTCTTCCCCACTCCCGGAGGTCCTACAAGGCATAGAATCGGTCCCTTGACGCTGCCGACCAGATGCTGGACCGCAAGGTATTCAATGATCCTCTCCTTCACCTTTTCCAGCCCGAAATGATCCTGATCCAGGATACGCTGTGCACCTAGGATATCCTTTTTATCCTTGGATACATCTTTCCAGGGCAGGGAAATAAACCAGTCTATATAGCTGCGGATTACAGTGGCCTCGGCACTCATAGGGGGCATCATCCTCAGCCGGCGAACCTCGTTGAGCGCCTTGTCCAGTACATACTGCGGCATATTCTTTTGACGGAGCTGTCTTTCAAGACCTGATATTTCATCGTCGAGAAATTCCATAGCCATTTTGCGTGGCGGGCTCTGTTCGGAATTCACCTCGGTGCGACCGGACTCGCTGCGCTGCTTGATCTGATCTTTCAGCCTGATCTGAATCCTTACTATCTCAAGCTCTCCTTCAAGATAGGCAAACAGATTCTCCAGACGGGAGACGACATGAGCTTCTTCAAGTATGAGCTGTTTTTCCACCGTCTTCATCCCGGTATATGAGACTATTATATCTGCAGTGAATCCTGGATCTTCCTGCGATCTGATCTTTTCGATCATATCTGAATGGATATCTATATGAGAGGATTCGCAATAAAGCTGAAAGGCATCCACAACAAGGCGGCGCAGGGCCTCGGCCTTTGTTCTGTCATCCATGATATCGGCAACACTGCTGGTCTGAGCGAAAAGGACATCTTCATGCCGGGACAATTTGCATATGGAATGACGGGATCTTCCTTCGATAAAAACCTTGAGCGAACCATCGGAAAGCTGTATCAGCTGCAGAATACGGCACAGCACTCCTACACGGTTGATAACACCTGGATCGATGTCACCAGCGGCTGCATGTTCTCCGCAACACACCAGCACATCTTCATGCGACTCAAAACTTTCCCTGACCCAGTTAGCGGTCTTTTCGTTCTCGATCAGAAGGGGGATAATCGTATG
>JAFGTK010000049.1 GCA_016934135.1 Deltaproteobacteria bacterium
ATATCTTTAAGAAGCAGAAGCGGGTAAACCCTTTCTGGCAAATCATCTTTCATAGTCTATGCCTGAGAAGATCTTCTCTCATAGACAATCATCGGAGCCTTTCCTTTCAGTATAACATCCTGGCTGATAATACATTCCTTGACACTTTCCATATCAGGTATTTCATACATGATATCGAGCATTACATTTTCCATGATGGAGCGAAGTCCGCGGGCTCCGGATTTACGCTTCATTGCCTCTTCAGCAATAACCTTAAGGGCATCTGTACTGAAGGAAAGATCAACGCCTTCCATTTTCATGAGGGCCTGATACTGTTTAACAAGGGCATTCTTGGGCTCGGTCAATATGGCGATAAGAACGTCCTCGTCCAGTTCATTCAGCGTCGAGATGACTGGAATCCTTCCGACAAATTCCGGAATCATCCCGAATTTGATTAAATCTTCCGGCTGCACTTTCCTCAATATCTCCCCTATATCCCTGTCTTCCTTGCCGGTAATCTCAGCAACAAAACCGATCGTCTTTTTATCCAGTCTTTGCGAGATGATCTTGTCCAGCCCTACAAAGGCGCCTCCGCAGATGAAGAGGATGTTGGTGGTATCGATCTGGATGAACTCCTGCTGAGGATGTTTTCTGCCTCCTTTGGGAGGAATCGATGCAACAGTGCCTTCTATCAGCTTTAAGAGTGCCTGCTGAACCCCTTCTCCAGAAACATCTCTTGTTATGGAAGGATTGTCTCCACGAGAAGCGATCTTATCGATTTCATCTATATACACTATCCCTTTCTGCGTCCTTTCCACGTCATAATCAGCGTTCTGCAGAAGGTTTACAATTATGTTCTCAACATCTTCGCCAACATAACCTGCCTCTGTCAGCGTAGTGGCATCCGCAATGGTAAAGGGGACATCGAGTATCTTTGCAAGAGTCTGCGCAAGAAGAGTCTTCCCGGAACCGGTAGGCCCTATAAGAAGGATGTTGCTCTTGTTGATCTCCACACCACCGATATTTGTATTGGATTCAATCCTTTTGTAATGATTGTGTACTGCAACGGACAAGGTCCTTTTCGCAAATTCCTGACCGATAACATATTCATCGAGAACTTCTTTGATCTCGGATGGTTTAGGGATATTCGAGGAAGCACTGAAATGTCTGTATTCACCCTCTTCTTCTGCCAGGATTTCATTGCACAGGGCGATACATTCGTCACAGATATATACATCCGGCCCGGCAATGAGCTTGCGCACCTCTTCCTGTGATTTTCCACAGAAAGAACAGCGCAATCCCGGTCTGTAATGATCATTTATTTTTGGCATCTATGTTCTCCCCTTCTGAATCCTTGCTGGGCCTCTTGTAAATCACATGATCGATTATACCATACTTTACAGATTCTTTGGCACCCATAAAAAAATCCCTTTCAGTATCTGTGCCTATCTTATCTATCGGCTGACCTGTATGATGAGCTAAAATCATTTTGAGTTCATCCTTGAGGCGCATCATCTCTGCAGCCTGAATATTCACATCTGTTACCTGGCCCTGAACGCCTCCCAGAGGCTGATGGATCAATATTCTGGAATGCGGCAGGGAGTATCGCATATCCGGTGATCCAGCAGCGAGAAGAACCGCTGCCATGGATGCGGCCTGACCAACGCAAATAGTGCTAACTTTGGGTTTTATATACTGCATGGTATCATATACGGCCATACCGGCAGTCACGGAACCACCGGGAGAATTGATATAGAAGAAGATATCCTTGTCAGGATCTTCAGATTCCAGAAACAGGAACTGGGCGACAAGAAGACTTGCGATATCATCATTTATCTCGCTGCTGAGTATGACAATCCTGTCTTTAAGCAACCGGGAATAGATATCGTACGATCTCTCGCCTCTATTCGTCTGCTCCACTACTATCGGTACTAGTGTCATCTGATTCTTCCTCCAACTCGTCTACTTCATTAACCTCTGAATTTTCGATTATATACTCGAATACCTTCTTCTCGACGATACCGTACTTCATCTCGTCAATGCCGCCTTTTTCCTCCATGCCTTTTCTCACGACATCAGGGGACATATTGTAACGCGCAGCAAGTTTATCTATCTCTTCTGCAACATCCTCATCAGTGGCCTCGATTTCATGTTTCTTTGCAACTGCCTCTATGATCAGAGACGATCTTGTGAGTTTATCGGCGGATTCCATGGTTTCGTCCTGGAAAGCCTGAGCATCGGGATAGAGATCCTGCAGCTGGATTCCCTGTGCTGTCAGTCTCTGGGAAATGCCCTGAATCATCATGCCTGCCTGAAGTCTGACCAGTGATTCGGGAACATCGAAAGGATTCGCCTCGATAAGCTTGTCCTGTATCTGTCTTTCAAGGGCTGTCCTGGAATCGGCCTCTATTCTTTCCGTCAGATCCTCAACGATTATCTTCTTGAGTTCATCCATTCCCTCGACACCCTGACGGGCCTTTTTCGCAAACTCATCATCCAGTTCAGGGAGTTCCCTGTGTTTTATTGAAGAAACCTTAATTCTTACATGAGCGCTCTTGCCCCGCATGTCTTCCATAAAGTGATCGTCGGGAAATTCGATATCGAGCTCATTTTCCTGGGCCAGCGACATATCCATTACCGCCTCATCAAGTCCGGGCAGTGCGCTTCGGCCACGGGCCTCAACCGTCATCCTCTCTCTGTTAAGTTCAGGGTTGTCTTCACTCATGACATCTACAATGACGTAATCCCCCTGGATTGCCTTGTATTCAGGGTCTTCAATATCTTTTATGGTTGCATACGTTTCCTGCAGCCTGTGCAGAACATCGTTGATATTTTCGTCCCCGATCGTTACCTTTTTCTTTTTCAGTTCGAATCCGATGTATTTCTGGGGGTTTATCTCCGGTTTTATGTCAAACTGCGCCGTAAAGGTAAAGTCCTCGTTCTCTTTTGGAGGATCATTATTGATCTCTGGCATGGACACGACAAAGAGTTCATTGTCTTTTACTGCCTGTTCGAATTTATCATTCACAAGCTTCTTAGACAGCTCGCCCTGGATATAATCGGCATAATACATCTTTACCACATTTCTCGGGGCTTTCCCTTTCCTGAACCCCTTGATGATCACCTTTTGCGATACATCCTTATAAATTTCATTTGTTACGGTGTTCACTTCTTCCTTTGGAACAACTACTTTCATTTCTTTCCTTGTGCTTGTAACATCTGTAATTTCAACCTTCATTCCTTTTCCTTTCTGCTTTCACCGCTGCAACCGGTATGTGTTTTTATTTCAACATGTAAATGGTCTCTAGGTCAATGGCTTTTTGGAAGAGCAAGGCTTGTAAAAACTTCCTGCATTTCCACTGTATAAATCCCTTTGTCTGAATACACAATAAAAGGTCTTGCTATGTTGAGTTCTTTTCCAGCGTCCTTCATGCCTGAGACCAGGCATATCTCGGCTGCTGAATCCATATCTGAATATACAATCACCATAGATTTTGGTTCAATTCCGCTGGAGCGCATCGAAGATAGGAGATCGGGCAGTCTCCACGCCGGGTATACGATATAAAACCTCCCTGACGGCCTCAGCAGTTCATACGATTTCTTCATAAGGGTATCCAGATCAAGCATCAGTTCATGCCTGGCAACGGCCTTGTTCTGGTCCGGATTGATCCTGCCGGTCGATACCGGCCTGTAAGGCGGATTCGTCACAACCGCATCAAAGGTTTTCCCGGAATAGTCTTTAATATCACTGCACACAATATTAACCGTGTTCTCAAGGTTTGCCATATGCACCGACCGCATTGACATTTCCACCATCTCTTCCTGAATCTCCACCCCGGTAACGTTTAAATCCTTTATTGCAGCAAGGAGCAGAGCAATTACACCGCAGCCCGATCCGATATCGAGGATTTCTGTTCCGGGTTTTTCTGAAACAAAAGCAGCAAGAAGATATGCATCGAATGAATACCTGTATCCGCTCTTCTTCTGCAGTATGGAAAGATCGCCGCAGGAAAGCGTATCTAATGTCTCGTTATCCTTTTTTAAGAATGTCACCTTGTCTTCCCGCATTAACCGCTCAGCAGTTTTCCGGCAGTAGTTCTTTAATCACTGGATATGGAATATGATCTCTTAAAAAGGTCTTTCTTCCTTTCCATTCGTCGAAACCCTGTCGCCCTGCCAGACCCCTCGGTACGGCACTGCCTTGCCGTCAATAGGGAAAAAGGCAATGCATAATATCCTGAAACCCATCTGAATCTCGACATCACCTGCACCCTGATGCTTCATCCCGACAGTAAGCCTGCCCTGATAATTCGGAGAAATGAACGCAGTCTCAAGGGGGATACCGGACCTGATAAGGGTTGTTCGAGGTCTTATGTAAGCGAACAGGTTTTCGGGAAGATTCACCTGCTCTATGGTCTGAAAAAGTAGATACTCACCTTCAGATACGCGAAATACCCCGTCAGGTGATTCTTCGATATCCATGATCTTTTCTATTTCAGGGGTTATCCGGCTTTCTCTCATGAGCCTGGCATTTCCAACAGGCCTGAATACAGCGCCAAGACGCAGATCCACAGTTGTCCCTTCTATCATGTCGATCTGATCATCCCCTATGTATTCCACCAGTGGCTTTCTTGCGACCTTGCCTGTCATATGGTCTTCCACATCCACGCCGTCCCTTATCATGTCCACGATCTTATCTGCTCCGAATACCACCTTACAGTCTCCTCTTTGACGTTTCATTCTTAAGGAATTCCAGGGCATAGTTAATGGTTTCTTCCTTGATCAA
>JAFGTK010000313.1 GCA_016934135.1 Deltaproteobacteria bacterium
CCTGGCAGACCTGGCAACAAAGCGCGATCTCTCCGAGGAAAGGGTCGTGGTTGAATTTGCGCAGAAGATGAAGGACCCCCAGAGACTTTCCATGCTGTACCTCCTCACCGTTGCCGACTCCAGGGCCACCGGGCCCCAGGGCTGGAATGAATGGAAAGAAGCCCTGGTGGGTGAACTCTATGCAAAGGCCCTTCGCATCATGGAAAAGGGCATCTTCAAGGACCCGCAGAACACGCTTAAGTTTGAAGAAAAATGGCAGAAACTGATCAGATATAATGAAGAAGGCGAAGGAACCGGGCACGGTGTTCCCCTGTGGTCCCTGCCCCAGGCATATGTTCTCTGTTCGGATCTTGCGGATGTCAAAAGACACATGGCGCTGAGGAATGAACTCAAAGACGAGCACGATATCAAGGTGGATGCGACGCACGGAGAAAATCACATTACGCTCACCATCATCACCAGAGACAGACCGGGATTGTTCTCCATGCTTACGGGCATCCTGGCCATCAATCATCTGGAGATAATCTCTGCAAAGGTCTTCACCTGGCTGGACGGCATCGCAGTGGATGTATTCAAGGTCATCACTCCCTGGAAGGACTTCTCCGAATGGGATAAGATTGTCCGTCAGTTCAGGGATGCAACGGCCGGGACCATGGATCTCGAATCAAAGATCGCCCAGATCAAGTCTTTGAAAAGGAATGACCAGGGCACTGTCATTCTCTATGAAAAATCATCTCTTGCCGTCAACAATGACACATCGGATTTCTATACCCTTATTGAGGTGCACACCCAGAGCAGGCTCGGCCTTTTATACCAGGTGGCACGCATTATAAGCGGATTTGGTCTGGACATACACAGGGCTTTTGTCTCCCGCAATACCGATCTTTGCTCTGACGTGTTTTATGTGGTAAATGAACTTGGTGAAAAAATCGAGGACAACGGGCTTAAACACAAGATCACCGAAGCGATTCACGAGGTGATCCAGGGTCCTGCCACAAAGAGGAACCTGCTTGGCGGCCCGTTCGGGATTCACAGGAACACAAAAACAGTCTCGAAATAGAACAGACCGGGAATGAAAAAAACATGCTGAGCAAGAGAATCATCATATGTCTCGATGTACGGGACGGAAAGACAACCAAGGGCATCAAGTTCAAAGGCAACGTCGATATCGGCGACCCGGTATCCATGGCGAAGCAATACTATGAAGAAGGCGTGGACGAACTGGTATTCTATGATATCACCGCATCGCACGAGAAGAGAGACATCATGATCGATGTGGTGGACAGGGTCGCCAGGGAGATTTTTATTCCGTTCAGTGTGGGCGGAGGAATCCGGACCATCGATGACATGTACCGCACGCTGGACGCGGGCGCGGAAAAGATCAGCGTCAACTCCTCGGCCGTCCTCAATCCCGATATCATCTCGCTTGGCGCCCGTCAGTTCGGCAACCAGTGCATCGTCCTGGGTATGGACGCCCGGCAGGTGGAAAAATCCCGGAAGATCCCTTCAGGATATGAGGTTGTCATTAACGGCGGCAGGACGCCCATGGGCATCGATGCCCTTCAGTGGGCGAAAAAGGCCCAGGATCTCGGTGCCGGAGAGATCTGCCTGAATTCCATCGACGCGGACGGCACGAACGAGGGCTATGAACTTGAGCTCACCGCACTGATATCAAATAATGTCAGCATCCCGGTCATTGCATCGGGAGGCGCGGGAAGACCGCACCACCTGCGGGATGTCTTCGTCGAGGCGGATGCCGACGCAGCCCTGATCGCCTCCATGGTCCACTACGGGTGGTACTCCCTCAAGGATATCAAGGCGTATCTGAAGGCTGAAGGGATCCCGGTCCGCGATGTGATCTGAAAATATTCGAGACGAGGGTCCGTGATCCACGGCACTGGGCACCCGGCTTCGTCTTCGACTACGCCAGGGCATGCTGGGCGCTTGGAAGAACAAAAACTATAGAAACTTGGAACTATATCACCGCCGTGGCGGACAGAAGCCAGTATAAACCAAAAAAACATCTAGAGAAGTAGCAAAAGACTGTTTTTACCGCATGAGTCTTTACAACGCTACGCCGGGACGAGGAGACGACGAGGGCGCAGGGAACAGACATTATTGAGAATAAACGGGCAATTGGCAGTAAAATTGATCTGGCGGACCTTGAACCTCCCGGCAAGCAATCAGATCAGGAAAATAGAATGTCGCACATTAACGGTTGTCCTCCCAATTGCATGTGTATGCCGAGTTCACTTCATCCATTGTATTCTTCAGGCACCTGTTTATTATTCTATTAAGAGATATCTGCGGGCAAAAAGATCAGGTTCCATTCATGGAGCCTTCAATATTCTTTCTGCAGGGAACCTTAAGGAGGTACAGTATGAAGAAGATACAATCCATTGTTCTGGCGGTTCTTGGAGTCATGCTCTGGGTCATACCGGTTATGGCCGAAGAAACCGATGTGATCATCGTGGGTGCCGGTGGTGCCGGCCTGAGTGCCGCGATCGAGGCTGTGGATGCAGGTGCCCGGGTGATCGTTCTGGAAAAGATGCCTGTTGTCGGCGGCAACACCAACTACGCCACAGGAGGGATCAATGCCGCAGGAACCCCCCAGCAGGAGGCAAAGGGAATCAAAGACAGCCAGAAGCTGTTTTTTGACGACACCATGAAAGGAGGCCATAGCCTCAATAATCCTGAACTGGTAGAGGTGCTCACCTCCAATGCGAAAGATACCGTGGCCTGGCTTGTAGGTCTTGGGGCAGACCTTTCCGATGTGGGCCGTCTGGGCGGACACAGCGTGAACCGCTCCCACAGGCCCGCGGGCGGCGGGGCAGTGGGAAAAGAGATCGTCACCACACTCAGGAATGCGGCAAAGGATCGCAGCATAGATATCAGGACCAGGACCACGGTGATCCGGATCATTCAGGACCCTGCAGGAAACGTCACCGGTGTAGGGATAAAGAACCGCAGCGGAAAAGAACTCGAGATCTCTGCAAAGGCAGTGGTCCTCACATGCGGAGGATTCGGGGCGTCAAAGGACAAGGTCAGTAACTACAGGCCGGAATTTGCACAGTTCGGAACAACCAACCACCCGGGAGCGACCGGTGACGGCATAGACTTGAGCCGGCCCCTCGGTGTTCAGTTTGTGGATCTCGACCAGATCCAGACTCACCCCACAGTGGTACCCGGGAAAGGCATCATGATTACCGAGGCGGTACGCGGTAACGGCGCCATCCTGGTAAACCGGGCCGGAAAGCGTTTCGTTGACGAGATGACCACCCGCGATGTGGTATCCAATGCCATCATCGCACAACAGGACAGCACATCATACCTGTTCTTTGACCAGGGTGTCAGGGAGAGTCTCAAGGCAATCGAAGGATATGTGCGGCTCAAGCTCATGACCGAGGGAGCCACACTTAAGGATCTGGCAGGCGGGATCGGTATCGACGCAGCAAATCTCGAAGACACGGTAGCGCGCTACAACGAGGCGGTAGCCACCGGGAAGGACTCTGCATTCAACAGGTCAACCATGCCCCGCAGACTGGACAGGCCGGTCTACTATGCGATCGAAGTGTCTCCTGCCGTACATCACACCATGGGAGGCATTAAAATCAATGCCCATGCAGAGGTGATCGGCAGACAGAACAAGCCTGTTGCCGGATTGTATGCAGCGGGCGAGGCTACAGGCGGGGTCCATGGAGCCAACCGGCTCGGCGGCAATGCCCTGGCCGATATTACCGTGTTCGGCCGGATAGCGGGAAAGAAGGCAGCGGCCTATGCTGCTACCGTCAATACCGGTGCGTACTCCTTTGGGGCTGAAATGATTGCAGCACAGTGAATGGCGAGGCTCTTTTACAGAACAGGGAAAAACCAGGGGATATCCGTGAAATATGGACATTTAAGAACTGAACCCTTCATGATTGAAATGATACTGCTATCAGATGTCACACTTTCACGGATGTCCTCCAAATACTCTTATCCTGTAAACTAGGCGAGCTGAGAAATCTTGTCGAGCAACCTCAATCAGTTCTGTCCCGGTTGTTCTATTGTAAAATGTGCAAACAATGTTATTATCCTACTATTATGAATATCTGGAGTCGCCATATGAGAAGAGTTTATCTGTTTTCAATCGTAACGGTCATACTGGTCTTTCTGTCCGGCTGCTACGAGGGCTCTACTGGCAAGGATGGAGCAATGCTCCAGCAGTATCTGGAACCGGAAGCCTTGAAGGCCCTTGTTGACAATCCCCGTGAGGATATCTGGATCGTGGATGTCCGGCCTGAAAGCTCTTATAAAAAAGGGCATATCCCTACATCAAAAAGCTTTCCTTCCAATGAAATTATGGATCGCCTGGATGAACTTCCTGAATCGCAGTACCTGATCCTCGCCTGTGAGACAGGTGGAAGGGCACAGGCTGTGGCCAAAAAATTGGAAAAAGAAGGGTATACCCGTTTCATGAACTGGGGAGCTACATCACGTTACACCGATGTGTACGGTTCAGTAAAAGATTAATAGCTTCTCAGCCCGAAGTCGGAAGATTTGACTTTGACCTGAAACCGGCCCCGGATTTCCTCCAATGCTTCTCGTACAGCACAAAGACGAGCACCCGGCAGGTTCACCTGCCATGCTCGAAGAGTTCCTCAGGCAGAGCAACCTTTCCCTTCGAATTGAAACGCACGCTATTGAACGCCGGTCCCGCAAGTCGGCCAGTCATCTCATACTCAATCCTGCTTAAGTATTCTTCGGTTACGGCGTCCATGGCCTGGTGCACGATGCTGAACACTGAAATGCTCACCGGTACGCCCACAATCGTCTCTCCGAAGCGCGGTACGCTGCCAAGGGAGGGATAAGCTGTGACATTAAGTATAAAGCAGTACAGTCATAGTTCAAGAACAACTCATTCATCACAGCGAAGTTATCTTGAATTGTTGCAGCTGGACCGTTGAAAGTTGCAATGACTCAATTTGTATTTGCTCAATAAAAAAGACCTTTTTACCAACAGGGCAGGAGGTAAAAAGGCCGTAAGATTGGAGGTATAATCTATTTTAAAACAGAAATATCGGAAATGAATCCGGGTTCTTTCCGAAACAGGTCAGGTCATCGATCTTTTCGATCTTCGATCCCTTGAGCAGGGCAAACAGTGACCGCTCCACCCCGAGTCCGCCGCCAAAGGTATCCGGAAAATAGGGTTTCCCTTTCTCATCCTTCATGGCAACCGCCGCGAGGAACGGACCGTAGCCGTCCATAATCGAGATATTTTCCAGAACGCCGCCAGCGAACTTCGGCTCTTCGGGTATGATCTTGTTGTCAATGAGCCGCTGCACGATGGGCTCATACAGCCATTCCCGGATGGCACCGGAGAATATCTCCAGGGCAGGACTGAACTTCCCCGTCTCCCGGATGATGGACTTTGCACAGATATCGTAGTTGTAGATCATGTCCGAGGTGAATGAGGTCAGCGGCAGCCTGCTCCCGTCCGGCAGAATATACGGATAAATAAGATCATAGTTCTCCCTCATCAGACCGGTAACCCAGAAGAACTGCGAGGGAATATCATCTCCGGCCTTTGCGTCTACATCCATCTTGCCGTATTTTTTCAGGGCATCGTCATGCCTGATGCGGGGGAACGGCTGATCCGGAACCTCAATGGCCACACCGAGGTATTTGAGTTCTTCCTCGTTCTTTTCAACGATCCCGGTCATGGCTGCAATGATCATGCGCTCGAAGAGATCAATCGCCCTTTCAAAGTCCTCTTCCAGGATCTTCTTCACTTGTTCCGGAGAATTCTTGTATTCCTCAAAATCAACATTTCTGTTGCGCCGCATTTCAATGTCGATCTGCGAGAAATCGATGAGGTATTTTCCGCGCTGTTTCCTCTGAGGACTCTCTATCTCAAGACGGATATTGGGAGAATCAACGAAAATACCTTTGATCCTCGGGTTGAAGCAGGCAAGAAACTTTGCATAGATCATCGAATGTGTGGCAACATAGGGCATTCCCTTATAGTGAATCGTGGGTACATGCTCCACGTCATGTGCCAGCGGGTCTGTAACCGGGCTCATCTGCACACGTTCAAGATTGACAAGTCCTTCGTTTATGAGAAAGTTCTGAACAGCACCCACCAGGGTGGTCCTGATTGTCATTGCCGCATACAGTTCCTCATTCACCCATTTATCGATGTAATTCTCCCTGATAAAATCCTGAAAGGTTATTCCTGATTGTACGAGCGACGCCTGGAAATGAAAGAGATCTTCACCGATAAATCCCATGTCTGCCTCCTTTTCTTACCACTGCTGTATTTTGCCGTGTCATTCATGATCGGACATGGTAAATGACCGTTTACCATCGCCATGACCTTCGGCTCACTGTCCCTTAAAGCAACCTGTGTGCCAAGATACGAATTGTCGGGCATATCCGGTGCGATCTGAGCACTGTGCCGGGAAGTACCTTGCAGGGAGAATCACCCAAAAGAAATCAGACAGAAACGATGCTGGGGCAATGCCTGTAGAGAAGTCTGTAAACCGTTTACTGGAGAGGTTCCAGCCGTATGACTGTGCCGTAATCGCTGTCAATGACGGATCAACGCTCTGTGCAGAACAATAATGCTGCGGCTACCCCAATGCCTATACCCGGAGATTGTGCAGCACAAAAACAAGCCTCAGCACCTTCACATCAACCATGATTTGATTCAATATTGTTACATATAGGCGTTTTGTTCCATTATGGTTGCCAAATTGCCTGATGATATTCAGGTGATTTCAGACTTTATCCACGTGATGTGATTGTTAAGGGTTTGTCAGAAGCAGCATTTATCGAATTCGTTCGGGACCGGGGTCGGGTAATCGCCGCCGAAGCATGCAGTGCAATACTGATTTTTCTCCTGCACGGTATTCAGCATGCCGTCAATGGAGAGGTAGGCGAGTGAATCCGCTTCCATGTAGATCCGGATGTCTTCAATCTCCTGCGAACTTGCAATTAGCTCGGCCTTGTTCGAGATGTCTATACCGTAGTAACAGGGACATTTGATCGGGGGTGAACTGATCCTCACATGAACCTCTTTTGCCCCTTTGCTCCTGAGAAGGCGGACGATCTGCCGCATGGTGTTGCCCCTGACAATGGAATCATCCACCAGTACCACCCGTTTGTCCCTCAATACCCCGCTGACCGGGTTGAGTTTTACTTTTACATCGAGCTTTCTTTTGTCCTGATGAGGCGCGATAAAGGTACGGCCTATATAATGATTCCGGATGAGGCCGATCTCGTATCTGATGCCTGACTGACGCGCATATCCCAGGGCTGCAGTATTGCCGGAGTCCGGCACGGCAATGGTTATATCGGCATCCGCCGGGGCCTCTTGTGCAAGCTGCTTGCCCAGAGAACGCCGCACCTTGTCCACCTTTTCCCCGAACACAAAACTGTCCGGCCGCGCAAAATAAATATGCTCAAATATGCAGAAGCTCTTTTTTGCTGCCGGCGGAAGTGAGTAGGATCTCATACCGCCCGCATCAATGACCACGATCTCTCCGGGGTCCACTGTCCGCAGATACTCTGCCCCGATGATATCAAAGGCGCAGCTTTCAGATGCAACCACATAGGCATCATCGACCCTGCCCAGCGATAACGGCCTGAAACCATGCGGGTCCCTTGCAGCGATCAGTTTATCGGGCGTCAATATCACAAAACAATATGATCCGACGATCCTTTTCAGACCGTCCATGAGCATATCGACCAGGGTGTTCTCTTTGGAGCGCGCAATCAGGTGCAGGATAATCTCACTGTCCGATGTCGTCAGGAATATGGAGCCGTTTTCCTGCATGCCGTTTCTCAACTCCTGGGCATTGGTCAGGGTCCCGTTATGCGCCACGGCAATCTTCCCTGCCTTGCACTCGATGGAGATGGGCTGGGCATTGATAAGTTCGCTTGCCCCCCTGGTGGAATAGCGGTTGTGACCGATGGCGCTGTGTCCTTTGAGCACGGGCATGGTAGCCGGGTTGGAAAATACAGACCATACAAGCCCGAGGCCCTTATGCAGATTGATATCACAGCCGTCAGACGATGCAATCCCGGCGCTCTCCTGCCCTCTGTGCTGGAGTGCATACAGTCCCAGATAGGTCTTTTCGGCAGCCTCAGCATCGCCGAAAATCCCGAAGACCCCGCATTCTTCATGCAGGCTGTCATCATGTTCCACTATCATTCATTCACCTCTTGGATGTGGTTATGAGCAATTACCGGCTGGAGACATCAAGGAATACCATATTCACATCTGCTTCAGCATGGACTGCTATCCAGACAGACCTCCCCTTTACCTGCTCCGCTGCCACCAGAACAATTGCAAATGTGAGACCATTACCGGTTTGTTTCCGGGACACTACACGAAACGCATCTCCACCGGTATCGAAGGGGTACGTTCCATGATTGAGAGAATACTACATATTCGTTCAACAGGGACACGTTGGAACATTATTGTACAAACAATATCTTCTGACGGATCCGGATCCGGGACCAACCATTTGTACAGACAGGATTGTATCGATGGTCCGTACGGTTGCACAGGTAAACCTTTCATTCATTTCTTCCGTCCGAAGAGAACGAATCGCGGCTGATGCCGCTTTCACAAAAGTTTTTCGCATTGTCTCTTGTTGCTTTCCTGATGCCTGACGCCTGTCATATTATGCGCTGAACGTCAGCTGTGTCCCCGACATGTTGAGTATGAACTGAGAGGGCATCTCCTTTTCGATATGCATTATGGCCTTTCTGCCCGTGCAGTGCGTCGGTATGACGTAGTCCGGGCCGAGCTTTTTCAGTTCATCCGTGGTTCTTTCAATGATGGGCTCGAAAAGGGGACCTGAAAGATGAAACCCGCCCATTACGGCATGGACCTTCTCTATCCCGGTGACCTCCTGTGCATGTTTGACCGTGTTGATTATACCGGCATGTGCACATCCTGACAGAACCACAAGCCCTTTATTTCTGACATTCATCACGACTGCCGAGTCGTCTTCAATGGGGTCCCACTGTTCTTTTCCGTCTTTGACAAGGTGTGCAATGGGAAAGCCCTTCTCAAAATCCGTGCGCCGCGGAACCTGACCGAGAAAGACAACATCTCCGCCTAAAAGCCCATAGGGCTTCTCCGTCTCGATGAGGTTGACTCCGCTGGCAAGGACCTTGTCTTTTGAAAACTCCGGAAAATACACCTTGAGTTCCTCTGAGAATTTCAGATACCTCGGTGAGTCAAAGGCTCCGGGATGGACAACAAAGTCTATGTTGTCACCCACCAAATCGACAATGGCATCGAAGCCGCCGGTATGGTCCATATGACCATGAGACAATGCCAGGGCCTCGACCCCTGCCAGATCAATTCCCAGTATTCTGGCATTGTACGCCGCACCATGAGATGAAAACCCGAAATCGAAGATCATTGTCCTGGCTGCATCACCCGACGTGGTTCGTATGAAGGCAGAGAACCCGTGTTCAGCCAGCACTGAATTCTTGAGCTCCAGACCTTCGAGGGGATTCGCCCTGAGAACAACCGGGCTGCTCTCCAGATCAGTGATATCGATATAATTGTCCTGTAACGTTACAATCTCTACCCTGCCCACCTCATTGAGCTTCATGGCCCCTCCTTCATTCTCAGATCATAGTGCAGTTCACCGGTCATCAATTGTTATATGTGTTAACCATACAGGAGCGGACCAAGCCGCTCCTGCAATAAAAGTCATGAGTGTTTTGAAAATGCATGATTTCCCGGTCAGAAACCATCAGTGGTCACAAAGATTCCCCCCGGTTTCAAGGGTACCTTTGAGATAGCCTTCCAGAACATGCTCGGGATCGA
>JAFGTK010000314.1 GCA_016934135.1 Deltaproteobacteria bacterium
CTTAAATGCTTTTATGCAAGAATATAATGGATGATTTCAGGATTATTTTTCTACCTATTTCTCTGCCCTGAAAATGTTTGGGCAACAACCCGTAAAGTCTTAATCCCTTCTTACAGGTCGTTGTCTTCAATAGATGATTAATCTCACCCAGCATCTTGCAACCCCTGAGCAGGGTCTTAATCCCTTCTTACAGGTCGTTGTCTTCAATTTGTGCGCGGAAAACATGGACTCCCTATGAGACTGGGGAGTCTTAATCCCTTCTTACAGGTCGTTGTCTTCAATAAGGATGTTCAGGATGCTGGGAAGACAGAGACGGCTGAAGGTCTTAATCCCTTCTTACAGGTCGTTGTCTTCAATAAGGACCCGGGTAAATTGAATGACTGTCTTGGCTGGGATGTCTTAATCCCTTCTTACAGGTCGTTGTCTTCAATAACTTTATGGAGGGTATCACAATGAAGAAAAACACAAGGAAGTCTTAATCCCTTCTTACAGGTCGTTGTCTTCAATTTTACTCCTGATTCCATAGAAGTTGGAGAAGCAGAGGAAAGTCTTAATCCCTTCTTACAGGTCGTTGTCTTCAATAGCTGGTATTTTTCTCCCTTCAAATTCAGATACTTGGAAGGCTCTCTGCGAGAACCTCATCGTCTTTTGCATTTCAGATTCAGAAAATACCGCTATAACCATGTTTTATCCCCCTTCACCGCTTTGTTTTTACTCCTCTTCTCATTTTGCGAGGACCACTCTTCTCACAACCAATCGGCACTGTCTTCCCAAACCGTTTATACATGACGTTTTTCGTCAAACAGACAAACTTTGCCCCTCATCCTGGTTCAGGGTTCTCGCATTTTCCTTATTCAGTTGTCAAAGAACCCTTGCAGTTCTCTATATCCCTGAACTACATACCGAGAAACATCTGTGGCCTTTTTGTAAGAACACCTGTGATGCTGTGTCAAACAACATGAAACTTCCTGTCCCAATCCGGTTCGCCATAGACATTCACGCCGATGCTCTGTCTCTTCTGCCAGTCTTTCTCGCATACGATATAGTACCTTACCGAGTCTTCGTCCGTGTCTATGAGGCCATTCACTTTTTCGTGCAGTTCCCTGAGCTTGACCGGGGTTAGCATCAGTTCAAATACCGAGAGCTGAACCCTCACCCCATGACCTTCCAGGGCCTTTGCCACCCTTGAAAGCCTCCCTGAGTCACATATATCATAAACCGCAAGGATAGTCCTGTCCATATTTCTCAAGCTCATGCAATCTCATACTCCTTTATCTCTATTACCTCGCCGATGCCCTGAACAATTGTAAGCTTCAAGCACTTTTCACACATGGGGTATATGCGGATAGAATCCTTCTTCCTGTCAATAACTGCTTGCAGTTCCTGTTTCAGAGCCTGAAGACGCTCCTTTTCGAGAATGCATTCGAAGATGGAACGCTGCCTGCGGAGGCCGTAATTCTGGAGAATTCTGGAAACCGAGTTCAGCCTTTTTGCGGCCTTGGGGTCATTCACACATTCGTATTTGATATCATAACAGATAATATAGATCACCGCATCACAAGTCCCTGATAGTTCGGGCTTTCGCTCCGCAGGAAGCCAATGTAGCGCCTCACCTGGTTTGTAATCGCCTTTCGGTAGGTTATCCTTGTGTTTTCAAACGGGCAGGTAAAGGTGGTCTCCAGCTTGCGTTCAAATTGCTCAATGACCTTTTTCAATGCAGGCTGAGTAAGCAGAACAGGATATCCGCGCACAGAACCTTGTCCATGTCCGTCATCGCCCAATGAAGTATCATCGTTGTCAGCTATCTCATACTCCTGAAAAAGATCTTCACTGCCCCGGGAGAAAGCACCCATCCTGTCTTTTATAACATCAGGGATCTGCGTCTGTTCAGAAGGAAGAATATCCTCATATTCGGTTTCGATTTCACTGAGGGTTCTAAAATCATTCTTTGAGATGATTTTCAGATTGAAAAGCGAAAACACTAGGGTATCTACAATGATAGTCCGGAATTCCTCCATCAAATCGAGGGCAAGGGCCTGGGCACCGTAGCCGATCGCATGAAACACCCCGACATAAGGGTCAAGTCCCTCCCGCTCCACAGCGCCTGCGACCCTGTTGAACAGCACGGTGTATAAAAACGACAAGACAGCGTTCACCGGATCGGTCGGAGGTCTCCGCACCCTCTTGGTGAATCCCTGGGGTTCGGTGAAACCCTGGCCGAACACGGAGAAATACACGCGCGCGCCCGCCCCTTCGAACCCCCTCAGCGATGCGATATCACCGGCACTATCAAGTTTTGAAATGATCTCTTTCATCTGAAGTACCTGTCTCTTGAGGTTTCTTTTCTGAAACCTGCTGATTCTCTGCATCATGACAAACTGGTTCCTCAGCTTCGACCTTGCGATACTCCTGCAGAATTCAAGGCATCTCTCATGATCATCAAGCATTTTATACTGCATCCTGCGCAACAGCACGTTATGATCATACGGGCATACCAGTTTTCCGTTGTAGTGACCGTTCTTGTGCAGAAATACCGTGTGGATTCCATGCCTCAACAGGACATTCATGGCCGAAGCGCTTATCTCCACCCCGCCGAAAGCGACCACCTGTTCGGTCCTGAAAGGGAATATGGTATGGTAGGTATCCCCGTCCTTCTTCACCTTGAGGACACCCCCCTCCTTGAAAATCTTCGTCCCGGGTGTGGTTATGTAGACAGTGAGCATACAAGCCCCCCCTTGATTATGGCTCTTGCCGCAACGGTTATTTTTAGGCCTTCCGCACATGAGCGGCCTGAGCTGACCGTTGCAGCAATGGAGGCCGGAAACGGGATCAAGGCTTCAAGAGACCCCGCTCAGCCTGTTTCCCGCAACCTGCCCCCTGTACTCTCAGTGGTACTTCCATTTCTTTTTTATTTCCAGGGCTGCAACGTTGCCGTTGCGGATTTTGCTCGGTTTCATGGAGATCCATGGCTGCAGCATTGAACCCGCATTTTGCAGTTGAATCATTTTGTGGTCTTTCATCACTGTGCATGGCTTATTTTGCGGGAGCGACTTCAGCCGCGATACCATTTCAACCGGCTGCAGATAAATCGCGGCTGAAGCCGCTCCCACAAGTGATCTCTGCTGATACACAATGTGGTTTGAAAACGGACTTCAGGAATGACCTTTTATCCAGACTTCGGCATCCTGCGGCAGTTGAGGAACCTTTATATCAATATTCGATTCCCCGGCCGTGGAAGCAATGAAACCGCCCAGGGTATCATTTACAAATACATAATCGTCTCTATCAAGAGGAGTGATGCCATGCGCCCCGATACTTTTGTTCCTCCTTGTAAGGGCGTCTACAAATTTTGTCTCCACCGCTTTATATGCACTGCCTATCTGGTCTTCCAGTTTGTAAAGCAGCATGTAGTCATCTTTAAGCCCAAGGAGAATCCTGCCGTTTTCCCGTACCCGGTTTTCATAGTCGGAACGGATACATTCCGGTATGTCGTCGAGCCCCATTTCAGCAGTGTCGAGCCCATGTTCATTCCTGAGCCTTATCTGCGCGAACAATTCAACAGCACGATAAATCCTTGCAACGGCATCGTCATAATAACCCCGGTGAGCACGGCGCCCGGCATTGTTCAGCAGGTCCCCCACCATCTCGTATCCCGACGAATCTCTGAACTTTCCAAGAATCCTTTTCAGTGCGACAAGATATCGGGAATACCTGTCGCCGTAATTGCTAATCAGATTAAGGGCCCTTTCATGATCAAACTTGTCCCATGAATCAAATGCCTGGCATATAACCTTCATTTCAATGAGCTGTGTTTGAAGAGCCTTCTCGATCGGCTTGCCCAGCAACTCCATAAGAGCCTTTTCAGCAAATGCATAGTCAAAATTTCCTATGGATTCCATTACAAGGTTCATCTGGTTTCTGCAGTATATACCCCATTTGTCGATGATAACGGGGGTATCTCCGTCCTTTACCTTTATAAGATCTGGCCTCGGGCCTTTGTTCACTGCAAGGTCCCACTTTTCGGTCATAACGGCGGCCATTGCCATGGCAACACTCATGGTCTTTGTCCCGCCGGTATAGTTCGCTATTACTTTACAATCATCCCCGTATTTCACGACAATCTTTTCATTGAGCTCCGTAAGCTTGCGGTAACACTCCGTAAGATCGTCAGGGTCTTCCACGACGAGAATCTCATATTGAGATCCCGACAGAGATGTCTGAACCGATATGGACTTTCCCTTTGGATCGCCGACAAAGACATTGCTGCCGCAATCAGGGCATGTGACGGTTCTCGTATCTCCACAAACCTCGCCCGGTCCGTCTATGGTCTTTGCGCTCCCCTTTGATCCTTTCGAGCAGAAAAAATAGACAAAATCAGGCTTATGATTCAATACAGCATTGACTACGGGCTGAGGCGAACCGCCTACCGAGACGATAAGGATTTTTTTCATATTCTATCCATAATTGTCACGATATCATGCCTTCCTGGAAGTTTGCGGATGACAAGGGCAGGACGCAGTTTACCTTGTTCCCGGTCTGTCTGCAAAAACCTGAATAGGACAACATACCCTTCTTGTATCATGAAAACGTCTCGATAATATCATCCTGCGAATAGGGCGACTCTTCATCTTCCATATCACGCATGGCAGATGACAGCGACATGTCCGACCAGGATGTATTTTCCTGGTCCGTAACCTTTGCCTCTATGTATTCGATGAAATCGAGAATCTCTATCTGCTTGTTTTCGGGCAGTCTTTCAATATGATGGAGAATCTTATCCGCCAGAGACATATCATCCTCCTTACAATAACTGTATAACCTTTATAATACAATCAGCCATCCTATAACAAGCAGTATCGCCCGCTAAGCCCCGAACCTCTCGTTGAGATCTGCGATACATGCACTCACCTGCTCTTCTGTCGCGGCCGTGGTATTGACGGCGAATTTCGTCAGCGCGCCTGCGTTACAGAACCAGCCCTCAACCTGGGCGCTGATATCTTTGGACGGTATCCTGAAGATGCCGGGCCGTGTCAGATCGGGATGATAATAGTGTGTATAGATCTCTTTTACGTAGGGGGTCTCGCATATCCGCCCAAGATAATTCTCAAGTCCCTTGTGCTTTCCCGCATTGCCGTCTTCAAAGCGGACCTTCTTCTTCTCCGGCGGTATGCCTGAGTCTTCAGGAAGAAGCACGGGGCTTTTCTGCGAGAAACGATACCTGAATGTCTCATGAAAAAGCTGGCCTGTCGGAGAGAGGGATCTGAATCTTTTACCATCAAGGTCTATCTCTTCAACAAGGGTTGCAAAACGTTCATCATGGACATCACATGCATCATAATTGGAAACCGCATCGAGTTCATAGAAGGTGCCTGCAAATTCCAGCCAGAAGGAAAGATCAAGGGATATGGGCTGAGGCGGGAGCTGAATTACCGAGGAGAACCTCTCGAACAGGTAGCATACCGGTATGCCCAGCGCCTGACCTATCATCCCGGCAAAGGATATCTGGGCCTTGTAGCCGCCGGTGGCGTTTATCAGCACTCTACCGGCGCCGAATCTCCTTACAACGCCTGCAATCAGCCGCACCAGGTTTTTCAGGCCCGTGTTTCTGAACAGGTTCACATCCGTATCGGTAAGGCCTTCGATGACCTCATATCCTGCATCCTCGAACCGGTGAAGGTTGGAGCCGCCTTTGAAATACAGGCTTAGGATATTTCCGGTAAACCTGCCGTCATCCGTGTCCGAGACAAGAAACAGCAACTTTTTCCGTTCTGTTATCAGGCCCTGCGAAACGATGCTGTGGATGGAGTTGATCTCCGCGCCCAGGAGATGCTCATCCGGTTCAAACGACCCCAGTTTTACGGCAAGACCTTTTGCGTTGCGAGCATCGAGCAGGCGCACAAGCTCGGCATCATCGGCCCGTGCGACATTCCCCATCAGGCTCGTCCCTACCGTACAGATCAGGGTATCTCTCATATTTAATCACCGCCTGCCTTTCTATTCATGATCAATGGTTTTTCTCTTGCATTATTCTTTCTGTCAATCATTCCGGCCAGCAATGAACTGCTCAATTTTATCGTTGCGCTCTTTCATACCCTGTTTTCTTTGTTTCGAACCGGAGGGCTTCCATTGCCCCAGTTCCTGCAGTCTCTCTCTCAGCACCCTAAAGACAGCTGCATCGCTTGTCGAGGCAAAACACCTCTTTACCAATCCGCTTATCGCCTGGCTGTCACCTCCCAGATGATGTATCTCTTCGACGAGCCTTTCTTCTTCAGACATGACATCAAGTCTTTTCTTTTCCGCCAATTCTTTGGACTCGCGCCTTTCTTCATCCATCTTGGCCCTTATAAAATCGGGCTCTTCCCACTTGACGATATCAAATCTTCCATATCCGAGTGCAGTCTTTGCGCCAATACCTTCTTCTGTAACTGCGTTTCTCAGCGCCTTTCTGCACAGGGCCGCAAGGTCTGCCCGCTGTGATGTTTTGTCTGTCTTAACCAATGCCCTGAAAACAAACTCCGCCCCCTTGTCGACCACGAGAAATTTTATCGGAACAGGCATCTGGTCGTCGGTCGGACCTCTGTCTTCTTTGCCGGAATAATACTCACCATAGTGCGGGTTCATGATATCGACCTTAAGCCTCGGCACATCAGCCGGATAGGCATCGAGAAATATTATGCCGCCTTTTGATGATTCCTTTTTCTCACTCCTGCCGAACATGGCCGGGATATGAGTCTTGTCATTTTCCAGCATCAAATCTTGTTTTTTTGGATCAAAATCGTACAGGCTCTTCATTGCCGTTTCCTGAAGCCACATGCCCTGATCGTCTTTCAACAGCCCTATGGTATGAGCAAGCCGGACAACGCCTTTGATGCTGCTTGCAGGGATATAGGGTATACCCATATTATGATCCAGAAATATCCCCGTCTCACTGGGATGGCTCTCTCCGAGTCCTACGATCAAGGGGCTTGAGAGCCTGGCAGTGATGACGATCTTTTCATATCCGGCACGAATAAAACTCTCACAAACATTACTTTGGTCGAATTGCCTGTAGGTCAGAAAACCACTGACATATGAACTCATCTGCTTGAACGTATCTTTAAACTGATTATAGGCTTGTATCGGTACTTTGTACTTATCATCCAGATGGATAAACTTGTTCAGAAACAGGCCAAAATTTCCCTTGTTCTTATCTTTATACCTATCCCTCAAATATTCTGGTATGGGCTGCATATCCACCCCCTAAATCCCTGCATTTGCATAGCGTTTCACCCATTCGAGAAGTTTCAGGGTCTCTTTCTGTGCAAGCAAGTATTTGGACTGCTCAACTTCAGATAATTTTCCAATGAAATCTTTGCCTCCAGCTGAACTTATACATTTCACATTATCGAGCCACTCCTGAATGATTTCAAACATGGTAGTATGGGTATCTGTTCCCTTGGCTATTAGAAATGCCATGCTCTGGCCAAGGCCATTCTGCAATATCATGGCAGGCATACCTGCAGAGAAGGGCTTGAATTTCTCTTTCAGATCGGGGCGGATTTCGCTCACCTTTTTCAATGCAAAGGCTGATCTCTGCTGTCCCATCGTATTCATTCGCCACCCCCTATCCATTCAATCCTGCACATGCCCCTGCCGAGGGTCGCATCCCCGCCTATCTGCATGAAGTCTTTCACCACATCTTTAAGCCTTTTTCTGACATTTTCCGCCTGCAGATGGTTGTCCAGGCCACCCTGACCAAAACCTACGATGGAATAGAGAAAAGAATCCGCCGGGAGCAGTTCCTCGTATCGTAGCCCGCCTGGATCTGCTGTACCGGTTTTTTCATCTATCTTTATCTGGGTCTGCACCTCGGTACAGGTCGATACGCAGTAGTCGTACATCTCGTCGCTTATCAGCAGCAGCCTTTCAAGCTCTTTGAAGTTATCATTGATATAATCGATCACGGCAGCGGCGGATACAACATCGACCACAGCATCTTCAAGCAGAACACTTCCCTTAATATCACCGGAGAGGCACAGCGCATTGTTGTCCTTGATATTGCGGCAGTCATCGATGCCTTTGATCCCTTCCCTCTTCATCATTTTAAGGTCCCTGTCCAGGCGTTCCAGCACGGCCGGGCAGGTGACCCACACGAAGGGGGCTATGTCAGAGCGCACCGGGAATGCGAACATTTTTGCATCGGATACGGATATGGCAGCCGGACATGGGTTCTTTAATGATTCGTCGTTCTCAGTCAGCGTCGTATATCCCTCTGTTCCAAAGATTATGTCTTCCACCTTGTTTATATTCTCGTCTGAATATTTTTCTTCCTCTGTGAGGAAATCCCTGAAATGGGCCCTGAGTGCGCCCTTGACCCCGGACGCCTGAATATGGGGCCAGTTCGTGTGCCTCTCCCTCTGAATCGGCAGGTCAACAGCGCCCGTTGACATGCCGCTTCCTGCATGAACCGGGGAAACCGAATAGAATTTCAACATCTCCCAATCATCTTTCTTAAACATGCCTACCTCCCTTATATCTGTATGAAATCCGGTCTTATCCGTGAAGAAAATACCGAGCCTGCAGGGTAATACCCCAACATGTCCTTATGAAAACGTCTTTTCATGTCCCAGCCCCCTGCGTAGACGGCCTTACCTGTTGCGACGATATCCCTGGTGGCATCTCCGCCTGCCTCTACAGGACTCAGGCTCATATAAAGCCCTGAAGCACCCTCTGTCATGTCAAGGCTGTCTAGCTGTGAATACGAGCCGAACCTCTTCTCCCCGCCCAGCTGGAGAACCCCCGTTTTTTCAATGGGCAGGGGCTTGTCTATACCAAAGATGATCCGCACCCCTGGCTGCAGACGGTAGTGGGTGAATGAATACAGGTGGCCTTTTCTTGCCGTGCGGACATCCTGCTCCAGGGCTATGCCTGTATGCGGCTCACCTGCATAGAGAGCATTTACATCTTTGATTATGAAGGGTTCATCGGGCAACGATGGTTCTTTTTTCTTATAGAGTTTCACGGGTCTTTCCAGTGAAGAGCCGATGAGATCACCCGATATCCAGCAGCCGCGCATGGGCGACAGGCCTGTATCCTTACTGAATGCCCATCTCTGTTTGTCTTTCACCGATGTATGTATCCGGATATTTCCCAGCTCCATTTCATCAATCGGGCAGGATCTGTATATCTGCAAGTCTTTATGTTCAGCCTCGTCTTTATCATCAATGTCCTCGATATACCAGGTATACGGTGCCGGAACGACTGGGCGCCCTTTGAGCATGAACACCGGGCCTATGACCTGAAAAGGGGCATCTTCACCTGCTTTGCCTATTGCATTTCTAATGCCGCTGACCGATTCTCTGCCATTATGATAGTCATCTATATTCACCTTGTTCTGCATCAGGACAAGGGTCCTCAGTGCCCCCTGAATTGTGGATGCCCTCGGAGGGAATATCGACGCTGCTGTGTGGTCAAGACCAGCATACATGGGTGTCGATCCTTTGAAGAACAGGGTGTCGGCAGATTCAAATGCATACCATGTAATCATGCATCACCTCCTTTGGCGCATATGAAATCAGCCACGACAAGGCTTTCAGGATTGAACACCCAGGTTTTCTCATGCTCCGACTTGAGCAGCATCAGGCCAGAGATCATCCTTGAGACTTCTTCAAGCCTTCTATCTTTTTCCTCATCACTGCCTTTTATCTTTACAGAGCGCCTTACCTGTAACTTGACAAGGGCCGTTGCATTGGAGACCATTTTTTCCTGAGGTTGTTCCTTGATAGCATTAAATCCGTCTTCAAACTGAGAGAATTTATATATCAGGGACCTGCTCAAGGTTGCATCCCCGCTGAAGACCCTGCCTCCCACTTCAAGGAATGAATCCCACAATGTTTTATTTGTGTTAGCGCTAAAAAATGGGTTTGGTTCATCCCACTTTGCCATGAAGAATCTCGACCCCCCTGCACGTTTCCTTAATTCAATTGCGCAGGCATCCCTGCCTGACTTTTCTTTCGCATATTCTTCGAGCAGATGCTGGGCGCGTGCTATCATCATGGACAGAGGCTCTTTGTGATGACAGACCAGGATGCCGGCAGAGATGGTGCAACCCTTTCCCATGTGAATAGAGAGCTTGCCTGGTCCGGGCGTAAAAACATTACTGATATCTTCGGAGGCACTATCTTTGTCTGAGGGAATGTACTTGAACTCGGATCGGTAATACTCCCTTATCTGCCTTGCCGCGTTGATGGCAGAGCCCACCGGCAATACCGCACAAACATCGTCACCGCCTGCATAGATAAGCTCTCCTTTATGTTCACGAATAATACGGGACACCCCGTGTATTGCAAAATCACCCAGGGCCTCACTTATCGCGGCATGGATATCCGGGGTGAGCAGCCGTTTATTCTCAAAGAGACACCCCCAGGGTACTCTGTACCTCTCATCAAAGCCTGGTGATTTCATCCTTTCTACAATCTCGGGGTGCATGGCGGTTCCCCATTTTGAGGATATCCTTTCTCCGCTGACCAGTTCCCCCATCTTGTCGCCGTCCATGACCAGGATGGCATAATATTTATCCCGGTCTTTCACCTTAAAATCCCTGAGAATCTCCCTGATGGCACGTTCCTTGTCTGCATCTTCAAGGCCTGCTTCGGTATGAGGCATCTCAGTGTCCATCTGGTGGATGCACTGGGCCATGTCCTCTTTTTCAAGCCCTTTTCGTTTGTCCTGAGGAATCTTATCCCATAAATCGCTTATTGCCATCCCTGTTGTCGAAGGGAACTTAGATTTCTCAAAGGTATGGTGAAGTATGTGACCGGGGTCTTTTCCCAGCACATAGTAGGCAATGCGCTTTATCATGCATATGGTGCAGAGCCTTTCATTTTCTCGAAAATCCGTCCTGTTATGCCATCTCCCGATGAATGCGTCCCAGAAATCAGCGATGCATTTTTTATATACGGAAGCGCTGTCATCCTTTTTATAGGGATAATGAATGGCCTCGAACTCGCCGCAGAGATGGCACTTCTGTCCTGGTTCTTTCTCTCTTTTAATGACCCTGTATGTCTTGGTCGAGGCAAGTGAAGACTGCACAAGACCGTGACTTACCTGGTAGAGCGCCCCGATCCCGGATTTGTCCCAGTGCCCTTTGTCTTTAATGATCTTGTTGAATCTCTCCATGACCTCATAGGGATATTCATAGACACTCTTACGCAGGAGTCTTTCGATAGATACTCTATCATCTTTCTCGACCATGCCTGTGGCCGCCCATTGGATATCCCAGAACGCGCTGTTCTGTCTGGCAAACAATCCAGCTATGTGGTTCTCTATTTCAGGATTATCATTATTGCCGAGGACCTTAATAATTTCATTGCATACTTTCTCTGTAAGTTCTTTCCAGGCAGAGTTTATGGCCTTGCTCACCTGCCCGCCGATTTCTTCAGCCTTATCAAGGGGGATCAGGAAAAGGAATTTGTTTGGCAGTGATGCGATCTTATCGGTGTCTTTGGCTTTAAGATAGTCAGGCGTAGATATCTTCCATTTGCTTTGAAGATATCTGTTCACAAGCGGCTGGTCTATGAGCGATGGGTAGACCACATGGTCAGGGCCAAGGTTTTCCATGACCCACCTGATGCCCTCAAAACCAAGCCAGGAAAGAAGGACAGAGCCGGTCCAAAAATCGCGGAGTTTCCTCGCCTTGGCGATAAATGCCTGGACCGGGGTTATGCTGAACACCATGAGGCCGATTTTTTTGTCTTTTGAAAGGTTCAGGCAGGAGTTGATCGCGCTGACCATTCCTGCGTGCTGCCAGATGGTGTGATCCGGGAAGCGGCTGTCAGCAGGAAGACGGTGCCACAATGCGCCGAGATCTCCTACATTGTCTTCGGAGAGTTTTCCCCTGAGCACGAGGTGCGTATAGAGAAACCTCGCAAAGGAGAATGCTTGAGGGTTGTTTTCATAGATCTTCTCATTCGACAATCCGCCGTCGCCCGGTTTCATGCCGATCTTTTCCTTCAGGTATTCTTCTATCTTTCTATTCAGATCATCTGCAAATGTCTCTGATGCTGAGGAACCTTCTGGAAGAATGGCCCTGATCGGGGCGGCCCCTGATATCGCATGTGTCAATACCGGGTTTTTATAGAAATCAACAGACCCCTTTCTGGTTTCTTCTTCCGAGTGAGACGGCACCTGCCCCCTCTGAATACCGGAGGCCATGCCATCGGCCTTTTTCCACTGCTCGTCATTCGTGCACTCCTGGATGCCGTAGACCTTTTTAAGCCTTGCGGCCCTTTTTTCATGCCCCTGTATATGAAAGACCTTGTCAAAGGGGTCATGGAGGTATGCCTCCAGCTTGTCGATCCAGTAGCTTTCGTTTGGTTTATTCATATTCATACCCCTCCATTAGAAGCAACCCTTGTAAGAGGGGTGTCTTTATCCAGAATTTTGTAAACATTTTTCCAGAATGAGTCTTGAGGTATCTTTACATTCCTGTTTGGGATGCCGTGAGGAAAATGAATAATCTGTCCTTTAAAAAATCCTCTATCAGACTTTATAACACGCATCCGCAACGGGCTTGCATAGCGTTCATTCTTTCTATTATTAGATATTGGGTGATTGGTAATGGGATAGCCAAGCAGATGCCTTTCCTCTATTGAATTATTTGTTCTCAGTGGGAATTTTAGTCGTAAACCAAGATATAATTCTGCCAATTGATGCATAATCTCTTCCCATGATCTTTTATTGTCTTTTGTATGCCAAATGAGCGGACCTTGAACATCTCTGCCTAAAGTGTGCGCATAATCTACTTGATATGGATCACCTGACACACGGTTTTCATAAAGGTTCTCTAGATTAATGAATTCTGCGCCTTTAGATATCAGGTTAAAACTGCCCCAGCCATTTCTTGATCGGGAGCCGATCGTACCAATATGTCTAAAAAGGGAAAGCACCTTTAGGAGTTCATTTTTGTTCTCTTCAGAGAAAATAATGGTTAACTTAAAATTATCACCCGGTACAAAATGATTAAACTTGTATTTCACTTTGCCGCCAGCCCATTCTATGGGGCCATATCCAAGATAAAGAAGTGCGCTGACTTTTCTTCCTTGTTGAACTTCCGGGTGAAATACGGTCCCTCTATACTGGACCTCTGAATTTTCACCCTGCGGTTTGACATCACCCTCAACAATGATTTTGACCCTGCTTTTTCCCGAATCCTTTTCCGTTGCACTTCCAAACAATTTTGACTCTTCTTCAAGAAGAGAGGAAACTGTCTTATATTTTCCTCCATTCACTATTCTCCAGCATTGCCTCAGCATTGCTTTAAAAGGGGGTGACCTGAGCTCTGCATTCTGATCCGCCCCTCCAAGGAACATCGGGGTTACGACCTCGACATCAAACTCCATGCGTTCCTGCTTATAATACCGTGAAATATTAAATGCCATAATCCCCCTCCATCACAGGTTATTCCCAATGTATTACTAAATCACGATGTTGTGTTTCCTGCAATCCGTGCAACATTGCAGAACGTCACTATTGTATCGTGATCCTGCCGCGGTCCATGTTCAGGCCGTACCTTGTGTCCGGCCTTGCCCCTGCGGATTCGATGGCGATCTCGGGCAGCGAGTACGGCCCGAATC
>JAFGTK010000315.1 GCA_016934135.1 Deltaproteobacteria bacterium
CCGGTTCAAACGACCCCAGTTTTACGGCAAGCCCTTTTGCGTTGCGAGTCTCAAGCAGACGCACAAGCTCGTCATCATCAGCCCTTGCGACATTTCCCATCATGCTTGTCCCTACTGTACAGATCAGGGTGTCTCTCATATTTTATTCCTTGCCTTTAATTATCAACCCATCCAGATACTCTCTTCTTTTATGCCTCTTGTATGCCTTGAGACCGAGTTTGTCCTTAATGGCCTTTGCAACTGCTGCCCTATCATTATCTTTCTCAAGCTTTTCTATATTCTGGATGACAGTGCCTAAACGCCCCATATCATCCGGTTTTATCCTGGAGAGTTCGTCGAGGAGTTTTTCAACTTCACTCTTCTCCGGTTGAGGAGCCTTGACAGGCTCAGGTTCAATCTCTCTTTTTGGGACAGGCTCTGCAAGGGATGGCATTATCAGTTCTCCCGGAGCGAAGACAACCCAGCCGAAAGGCTGTAGCCCATTCATGCTATCAGTCTTAGCGAGGTCAGATGAAAGCCATATTGTCGTTGCATGGTCCAGATTACCCGGTCTCTCACCTTTTCCTTTCATGATTTTGATGCTCCGATGACCTTCCAAGGTCAGGCTCTCCGCACCCGAATGCCTGCCAAGCCTCAAAATGAGTCCCTTTTCAGGGATATCTGCCTTGACTGGCGATATCCCGATCTTTGAGAGTTCACCATCTTCCCTGATCTTTTCAGATGCATAAAAACGTGTGGCACTGTTCATCAGGGACTGCATCTCAATAGGCGAAATGATGCCTGATTTGTCTGGAGGGGCATCTATTGTAATCGATCCTGAAAAGATGCTTCCCGGCTCAATCACCTCGAGAATCTGGGAAGGGCCTTTTGCCTTGAATTTTGTCTGCTGTTTTTTTTCATTCACAGCATAACTGATCCTGGTACATACATTGCCTGCCGGCATGAAATCGGAAACCTTGACCATCCTGAAAGGATCAGTTTCAAACTCACCACCGAGGAGCTCTTTCTCAAGGTTTCTTGCCTTTCTTGCATCCGAAAGCTTAGGCAGCCTCTTCTCAGCCTGTTTCCTGTTCAGCCATGCGGTCCTCAAGGCCCCTTTAATGGACGACCCCGGGATATAGGGCTGATTTGTGTTCGGGTTGAACACGGTGCGCGAGATAGTAAAATTATTGAGTTCCTGTTGTATCTTTCTTGTGTCTTTCAAAGATAAAGAGAGGGTCTTCACATAGTGCTGCTTAAGCCCTGACGGGATTTTCACCTCATAGCCTGAGGCCTTCCTACCTCGCATGAATTTGTAGATTTCGAGGATAGATTCGACGGTCCCCTTTGAACATATATTACTGAACCTTTTTCTTTCTTCTTCCTTTAAACCCCTGAGGAAATCGATCAGGTCGAATGCAATGAGGATATCGCGCTGCTCGTCTATGACAAAACTCATGGGGTCGTATACCTCATCGCAGCCGATATGTATGGGGGATACTATCTGAATGTGGAATGTCCTGGTTTCGCTCATGGCAGCCCTCCAATCTTAACAGGGAGATGAATGGCATAGCCTTGATGTATAGACCTGGGCTCGGCCTTTGACACCCCGGTGATGCCTGTCCCTGTATACGGCCTATTAAAAACATCTTTGTTTGCAGGAATGAATACCGCGCCCTCGTCCGCCATGATCACGGGATTTTTGAAAGGATTCGAGCTTTTTGCCAAAACATCGCCATGCCTTCCGAAACGTACAAATGGCGTGTAGTAGATCTTTGAGAAGACACCTTTTTCAGGCACGCACGGTGAAAGAGTATACCAGGCATCATACCCTGATGATTCCGGTATAGGGATATCAATCACCTCGCCCAGGGAAAACCTGCCCATGCCGATAGATGCGTCTCTGCCGAAACCGAAGGCCCCTATTCTTTCAACGGCAGTTTGTACTCTCTCAATATCCGTTGCCTCCTCATCCAGAAGACAGAACAGGGACAACTCGGTCTCAGGATAATATGAGATTGCGCTTAGAGTGTATGGTGCGAACATCCCCTCTCCGGTGGTAGAGATGAGACGGTTTATCGTGTTGTGCTGTTGCTCGTATGTCATAGAGAAACCCTTGACGGAACTTTTCTTCATGGCTGATTTCATCTGTTCGGTTGCCTGTTTTTGCGACTCTTCAGCAAGATTCGTATCGCTCAGATACGTTGCCTTTTTCAGATCAATACAAAGGTCTTCTTCGACACGGATCCACTTCAGCCGTTTCTTCTCCTTACGATCCTTTATCATCTCGCACCTGTCTTTGCCCTGCACACGAAACAGTTTATTCATGGGCAGATCCGGTCTCTTCAGGGCATACCAGGATCTGCCATTATCAATAAATTTCGGAAAGGCCGATGAGAAGATGATAAACGGCTGCCTTTTATAGATGTCTACCCAGTGATCAAGGCCTTTATCAAGAATCGTACTGTCGTATGCCGCCTGCCAGCAGAAGTGCCCGAAAAAGGTGTCTCCTTTCAGGGGGGTTCCGAAACCGGTAGTAGGCTTGATCGTGATCTCGTAAAGTTTCACGAAGGCCTCCTTTTAAAATGCATTGACTTCTTCATATCTTTCCTTCAGTTCACCGTCGAAAAGAAACTTTATCCTCCCGTAACCCCTGCTGCCGCTGCCGCCGAGGGCGTCCAGCTCGAGCAGCCTCAGACCCTGCAGGAGATAGGTAAAGAGATCCTCCTCGCCTTCATCAAGAATCTTCAGGGAGACGGCAAAATCGAATTCGGTTCCGGAAGGTACCCGTTCAGTGAAGCGCGGATTCTGTGCTGTACCGGACACACGGTTTATAGAGTTCTCGGATTTAACCTCGAAGAGATTCAACCTCTCATCTTTTGCCTTCTTCCTCCAGCTGTCGGTAAGGGAACAGTCCGAGAAAGAAACCCTTGTCGGCCCAAGAGGAGAACCATCGTCTTTGTCTGACCCGCTGGCACCAAATATTTTGAGGATTTTTTCGGCATCTGACTTTTGATCTCCGCTCAGACCCTTCAGGATACTTGTCTGGAGGGGTTGACCGTCTGTAAGGGACATAATGCCGCTTTTGAGTTCCAGAAGTGAGCGGACTTTTCCCTTTATGGAAGAACCCGGGATATACGGCTCCTGGGTATGAGGGTGCCTGATAACAGGGTTGTCAGTCCCGCCGATATGCATCTCAGTATCACCTGCTCCTATGTGAAGACCGCTCAACAATAAAATCTTCCCCCGTATTTCCTTTATATCAATAAGTCTCATGATCACTTATCCTCCCCGTATATCTTGTAAAAACCCATGAATGCTTCAAAGAAGCTTGAAAAGACATCCAGATCTTCAAGCGAATCTATCTGTTCAACCGAGCCTTTTATAAAATCCATAAACTCATCTGTAACGTAGTTCCTTCCTTTTGCATAAGCTGCCTTTGCAACTAACATATTTACATAAGGATAGATCGTATCCCACGATGATGGGTCCGATTTGGTGAGCAGATGTAGCCTGAGAACCTCGTCGTAGAACTTCCTGATCTGGGTCCTTTTGTTTTTCCCTCTCTGATCCTTGCCGCTCTGCGCGATCTGTTTTGCAAGATTCTCCGCCTCAACTGAGAAGAGCGTCGGTTCAATCAATCGCTTGGCTTTATCTTTGTAAAACGCTTTCATGGAATCCCTCCCCTATCGTTTATTATATAAGACATCCCAAAGGGCTATCTTAAGTTTACTTCCATAGTCTTCCAGCCATTTTGCTGATCTGGAAATCTCTTGTATTGCATCTTCTCTTTTTCCATCTTTGAGCCCTTTCCCGATATTTCTCTGGGTGGAATATGAAAAGAGCGCCCTCCATTTCAGGCATTCCATATCATCAATAGAGATCGCGCCTGCTTTTTTGATCTCCTGTTCTTTTCCTGCCATCTTGATAAATGTATTCAGCCGGTAAAGATACGAACTGCCTACAATGGCTTCACCAGGCTCGATCCATGTCTTGATCGTGTTCTTTATTTCAGCCAGGGCCATGAACTCATCCCAGAGTACCGTCTCTGAAAAAAGGGTGACCCTGTTCCTTCCCTCCTCTTTTGCTTTTTCTAGGGAAGATTCCGCAGTTTCCGCAAACTTGGATATCGGGGTATGCGGATTGTGAAGGCTTATGCCTGCCGAAAAATGGACTTCTTTGTTGTGACATACATATTCTGCAAATCTATCCTTAAGATAGACTGCCAGATCAATGGTCCTGTTCCATGGGCCGATGAGGAAAAGATCGTCGCCGCCTGCAAAAACCGTATAGACTTCCCTGAACCCGTTTTTCTTATCAGTCTTCAGCATATAGGGAAGATACACGGTGAAGAACATGTTCATCTGTCTGCTCAGTGTTGCCAGCCTTGAGATCGTAAATTGCCCTTTCTTGATTCCGCAGGACATGATGTATCCAAGGTTATCTACATCGGCCTTCAGGACACCAAGGGCCTGAAGGCCACGCCATGAACCATTATCGGCTGGGTTGAGGGCCGCGTTTGCGATATGTTCGAATGTCTTCGGACCTCCTTCCTTGATCTGTTCGATCAGTTCCAAGTGTTTATCTTCAGACTTGTTCCCTACAAGGTAACGCTCTTCCTTGAGATCAGCCTCTTCAAATACCGGCACATATCCCCCGATGAACTTTGCTGTAACATCTTTGGGAATATTGCCGTCCGGATCAATACCTGTATCCCAATATTTGAGGAGTGAGCCCGTCCTTGCCATCTCTTTGAGGCCGCCTCCGATAAATGCAACCTGATATTCACCGAATATAGGCTCTGTAAGCTTGTCATTGCCTTTGATGTCTGCCTCTGCAGTTGTTATGGCCAAGCGGTTTTCCTTTACCAGATTCTTCCCCAGGAAAATGTGATCCCTGCAGATTCTGCATATGGAAACCTTGTCTCCCGCGTTTTCTTCCCCTTCCAGCGTTGGATCAGATGGCCTCTTGCCGCAGAAAGGGCATAATGGCCTCTTCAGATCGTTCCTGAAGCTGTCGAGGTAACCTGATACCGCACCAAGATTATCGATCGGTATTTTTGCATATTTTTTCTCTTCACAGATTGCGCCCAGTCTATCCCAGAGGTCTTCGAATTCATTCGTGGTAAAATCAGACGGTGAAGCTTCAATGGTTGAAAAACCCATGGATAACTCCCCATAGGAGATATCAAGAAGCCAGTTATTTATTTTTTCCTCACATGATTGGACTGCGTTGCTGGCTGCCTCAGTGTTCGGTGCAATGATAGTGAACTTTCCGGCTGCATTCAGTGCAACTGATGTGCATGTAAGGCCTGTCTTCCTCAGAAGCATATCGCAGGCGAGTTCAGAGAAGAGGGAAACAGCAAAGGATCTGCCGCGCAGTATCTTGCTCCGATTTCTTCCGGCCTCTCCACCTTTGCTGAATATAAAGGACTGGATGCCGTAGAAGTCCCCTGTTACCAGAAGGAACTTCTTTTCCCCGGTGCTCGTTATGGCATCAACATCCAAGGACCCTCTGTCAGTGTGATAGAGATACAATGCAGAAGCAAGGGCCGAGGTAATTCGAGAATGGTCATACAAAGAAACATCGGGAACGACCTTGCCTGCCCTGGCAGCAGGAATGGCGGATGTATAAATCATCATGAGGCTGTCAAAATGCTCGAACCAGAGTCCCACGTTCTCATTTCTGTGGAGAAGCCTTTCCAGGTTATAGATAAACTGCTTAAATAACAGCCTGTACTCCTCTTTCCACTCTTCAGCTTTTGCCGGCTCGATCTCGCTTTTCAATCCGGGGAATATCGATTTCGGAGAAAGGGCCTTCAGGGGATAGCAGAAGCGATGATTGCCTGTCTTGTCCGTTTCATCGAGAAGCCCCTCGAACAGGGATAGCAGCCTTGTCTTCTGATAGTCCTGAAAGGCAATTGCCTTGTTGTATTCGTCAAATCCCGTCCTGTCAAAACCGCTGCTGATACGGTCAGCCATGGCAATAATCCACTGAAGAGGTGTCTGCGGCTTGTGATGACCCGCAGCGAGATTAATAAAGGTGTCATCGAGTCCCCAGTTTGCCTTATTGAAAACATCTGGCAACAGCTTCTCTATATGATCTATGAATGCCGCTGTGTAAACAGCGTGCTTATGAGTATAGCGCTCGTTATAAAAAGGCTGGTAGAGGTCGGCATTGTTGTTGAGAAATTCATTTGAAACATTGAGACCCAGCTCAGCAAACTTTCCAATGTCATGCATGAACCCTGCAATTGCAACCTTCAGAACAGTATCTTCCATAATCCTCCTCCATCTCAGGTTATTCCCAATGTATTACTAAATCACGATGTTGTGTTTCCTGCAATCCGTGCAACATTGCACAACGACTCTATTGTATCGTGATCCTGTCGCGGTCCATGTTCAGGCCGTACCTTGTGTCCGGCCTTGCCCCTGCGGATTCGATGGCGATCTCGGGCAGCGAGTACGGCCCGAATC
>JAFGTK010000050.1 GCA_016934135.1 Deltaproteobacteria bacterium
ACAACAAATGCCTTTACCAGATCCGATTATTTGGTATACTATAATACCATATCAATTACTGTCGAGGAGGCATGAAGGAATTATGAGAAATGTATTCATTTTTAATCCAGGGCCTGCTGTTCTGCCGGAGCCAGTCCTTGAAAGCACCAGCAAGGCAGCTATTAACTTTGCAAATACCGGTATGTCCATAATGGAGGTCAGCCATCGTTCAAAGGAGTTCGATGCATTAATAAATGAAACAATATCCCTGCTCAAGGACATCATGGGTATTCCCGAGAATTACAAGGTGCTCTTTCTTCAGGGAGGGGCCAGCCTGCAGTTTGCCATGGTGCCCATGAACCTTTTAGGGGCTGGCAAGACAGCGGATTATATCGATACCGGCAGCTGGTCTTCCAATGCGATCAAAGAGGCCAAAAAGATCGGGCAGGTAAACGTAGCTGCATCGTCAAAGGATCAGGACTATACCAGGATACCTTCTCCGGATGAAATCAAGCTTACACCCGGCGCTGCATACTGCCATATCACTTCCAACAACACCATCTATGGCAGCCAGTGGCAGTCTTTTCCCGATACAAAGGATGTGCCGCTGATCGCAGACATGTCATCGGATATCCTTTCAAGGGTAATAGATGTCTCGAAATTCGGGCTCATTTATGCCGGTGCTCAGAAGAATATGGGCCCCTCCGGTGTGACCGTTGTAATCATCCGGGACGACCTTGCTGAACTTGCCCCTGACAATACCCCCACCATGCTCAAGTACTCCACGCATGTGAGCAAGAATTCCATGCACAACACCTGTCCTGTTCTCCCGATATTCGTGGTTCACGAGGTACTGAAGTGGATCATCGATCAGGGAGGTGTTGCAGCCATAGAGAAGCTCAATGAAAAGAAGGCCGCTCTCATTTATGATATTTTGGACAGCAGTGATTTCTACAGAGGGACCGTGCAGAAGGACTCCAGGTCGAAGATGAATATCCCCTTCAGGCTCCCAAGCGAGGACCTCGAGAAGGAGTTCCTGTCTGCTGCTTCAGCAAAGGGGCTGGTCGGGCTCAAAGGCCACCGTTCCGTAGGTGGCATCAGGGCTTCAATGTACAATGCATTGCCGATGGAAGGCGCACAGAGGCTTGCCGATTTCATGACAGCCTTTGCAAAGGAAAAATCATAAGAAATAAAAAGGGCAGAGACACCTTATCTCTGCCCTTTTTAACCCTAATTTAGCATAAATCATGTGGGAGCGGCTTCAAGCCGCGATTAAGGAACAATCACGATAAATTGTATCGCAGCTTGAAGCCGCTCCCACATATCCACCAATCTCAGTAATACCTGCTTCCTTATGTTTATAGCTGTCGGATCAGGGCTGTAACTCTACTTGGGTGTTGTTATTGTTCTCGTTGCCCTCTGCCACAACATTGGTCGAGTCTATGGTGGCGCTGATCGTTACCTTCTGCCTCAGGACATAGCCGGTTGCATACACTGCAGTGCCGCCTGGTTTGGTCAGGTTCCTGTCCTTATCGAGACTGGCCAGAGAGACATTGGCCCAGCCGTTACCGTTCATCTTCAGGTTCAGGTAGGGCTGGTTACCGCTACTCCATAATGCCGGGTCGAGGCCTGCGATCCCTGCATTCTTGACCTCCACCAGGACCCGTTTTGCGCCGTCGAGCCGGATGGAGCTGACAATCAGGTCGGGCTTGCCTGTAATGGGGCCCATTCCTATCAGTGTGGCGGCAGGAGGTCCGAGCTGAACGGTCTTGGTGTTGTTGACCTCATTTGTCTCCATGACTTTGCCTGTGGCATCGACGGTTACGGTTACTTTGGACTGCTTGGTGATCTTGACCTTGTCGAAGACATAGGTGATGGAGCTGTTGGGTCGTCTGAGCCTGCCTGTCGGATCGGCAGCCGGCAGGGTTATGCCGTAGTTACGGCCGTCCACATTAGCCACCAGGGTGATGGCCTCGGGACCTTTCTGGTTCCAGCGTGCGATATGAACACCTCCGCAGCCTTCACGGTTGGCCACCTTAACACTCAGCTGCTTGGATGCATTCAGGCTCACATCCTCCATCACCAGATCCGGGTAGCACTCAAAGAGCTTCTCGGCCTCGATGTCCAGCTCGCTGACCTCTCCGGGGTAGCTGATAAAGATAGAGCCCGTGGCCTGTAAAGTGGATATGTTGCGGAAGATGACTATATAGCGGCCGCCGCTCTTATTGAGTTCGGGCTGGTCCACGGCATGCTGAATGATATCGGTGTAGCCGTCACGTTCCCTGCCGCAGGCCATCTGGCCGTGGTAATAGCTCGGCTTCTTCTCTTTCTTGCCGAACAGTCTCTTGATTCCCTTTACCCATTTGCGGATCTCATCTCCGGCAATGTATTCAAGGGGATTGAACTTGTTTACCTTGTTTATCCACTGCTGCCACTCGGATGGCTGGATATTCTTGAAGGCCCTCGCATCAACCAGTATTATCCGCAGCGGTTCGTAATTCTTGTTTGCAGGTTCGGGAACGAGTTCGGTGGACTTGACGCTTACCGTAATCTCACCGGGCCTTGTGAGCTGGATCGGGTAGTACAGAGTGAAGGGATCTCCCTGCTCGGCTTTAAACAGGGTGAAGTATTTCTGGAGAACGGCGTTTTCCGGGACAGCAGCCGACAAGCTAAACGGCAGACACATGAAAACAAACACAAGGAATGACAGTTTTCGATCCATACATAACCTCCTGCTGATAATTATTTTTATATCCTGGCGAGATCCGGATGTTACTATCTAACCATGTGAGTTCAATCATTTCAATCGGATTATTCATGCGCTGCCAGATATTTGAGAATATGCAGAGATAAATATTGTTGGCCGGTTTGACCATCCTGCTCGCTTAAAGATCATCAGTTTTTTCAAAATATCTCTTTACAACGCGTCAACTTCCCAGTAGGAGAGTTCACCCTTATGATTATCGGTAAAGTGTGATCCGAGCCGCGAACAACATTTCATCAGAGAACCTGGCACGGCAGATTATACATCGAGCTGAGAGATGTCGCAGTTGTGCATCATTCAGTGTAAAAATACAGACCCAAGGGTAAAAGGAAGGAAAATTAATGAAGAAAGATAACTGCATACTGTTCAGCGGCGGCATTAAAGGCGCGGAAGAAGAATTCGGAGCGAATGCGGAGAAGTTCGGTATCGAAGAGACAAACTTCACGTTTGAGGGCCATGCCATTGTCCGGCATCGGGGCCTTAGAATCCTGAGCAGCGATGAACTCAAGAACGGAGATGTAAGCCTGGAATATGTCTCGCGGCTGATGAACCGACGCTACACCACGACCCCGACATTCCGCAAGATTCTGCAGAGTATCTGGTATCAGATCAACAGCGGACAGGAGATTTACGTCATCGGAGAGATCCTGGATGACAAGACCGTAAAGGGCGGTACAGGATGGGGTGCCGAGTTTGCCAAACTGTGCAACAAACCATTATACGTGTTCGATCAGAAACGTGATTCGTGGTTCAACTGGAATCAGCTAGACTGGATCGAATGCACAGGTGAGAACGAACCTGTCATAAGCCACGTTCATTTCACCGGAACCGGAACCCGTTTTCTCGAAGACAATGGAAAGAAGGCAGTGACGGAATTGTTCGAGAGATCCTTTGCATGATTCGGCAGTGATTTTGCCTGACGGCTGGAATGGGGGAACCCTGCCAGCCGGTAATCCTCTTGTTCTGAATGCAATGCTCTTGCCCGAAGTCGGATAGGGGATATCCGTAAGATTGTGACTTTTGATATGGAGCTGTAGCTGTGTTTAAATAGGTTGATATTCTAACCGCAATATGGTCTGTAGGGACACCTTATACATAAGGATAAAAACAAATGATTGCATTAAGTGCTTCAACCAGTGACGGGTCCTCATTCGGAGTCTATGATGATGATAAGCTCATTGGTTATATCCACAGGCAGAGTACCTTGACAGGTGATAGATATCTGGCATCAATTCACAACCATGGCCAGAAAAAGAACAATGGAAAGGAATTTGATAGCCCTAACGCTGCTCTTTTGTGGATAGAAACGAATCGATAAGATGATATGGAGCAGGGATTACTGAGAAGATTGATAAATATTCAGACCCTCTATCATCTGTAATTCCCCTTTTTTATCCTGAACAGATCTTTATGGTAGATAGGCAAGATTGATCTGTCAGTTCTTTCAGGCTGAAAAGTATGTTTATTACAAAAAAGGGGAAGAGCGATCTCTCTTCCCCTTTTCACCAGGATGCTTTTAAGGAAAATTTTACTGAAAAGCCTCTCGTGTCAGTGTAGGACATCTTCGATGGATTTGGCAACCTGGAGGACCTGAAGCGGCAGTTCGATGCCGAGCTTCTTTGACGCTTCCAGGTCTACAATCACATTCAGGTTTTCCTCTCTGCCCACAGGTATGCTTTCTGGTTTGGCCTTATCCTTGAGGATTTTGAGTATATGGCCTGATGTGAGTTTTCCGATTACCAGAAAGTCCGGGGCGATATACAAAAGGGCGCCCCTGATATTGCCTGTGATGGATGAGATGGCAGGGACTTTGTATTCAAAGGATATATCCAGGATCTCTTTGGTAGGTCCAAAGTCCCTGATTCCGTAGTATGAATCGATAGGGACAAAAAAGGCGCCTATTCCCTCATCGATCAGCTCCTTTGCTGCAGCAGTTGGAGACTCGGACATCTTCACCTGACGGGAGACTACCTGCAGACCCAGCTGTGAGGCCTTGGTCTTTGATTCTTCGGTATAGGCCACTGCATTGTCGTCATCGCTGTGGATGATGCCGATCTTTTTTAAGTTGGGCAGTCCGAGCATGGCGATACGCAGGACATCCGTCGGGTCCATATAGATTGTTATACCGGTGAATCCCTGACCTGCCTGGGTTTTGGATACACATCCCACAAGTTCCGGTATTGCTACCGAGGTGAACACAAGAGGGATACCCGCCTTGATGATCTTGTCTTTGGAATATTTGGTTGCCGGAGTTCCTATAGTCACGACCAGGTCAGGTCTTTTATCGATGATCTCACCCGCAGCACTCTTGATTCGAAATAGGATCTTCACCTTTTCCCAGAGACCGGCCTCGGCATCGGCATCGATGACGGTCCTGTTGATCTGAAGGGATGTCCCTCTGGCAAGCCCGTTTCTCTCCAGTTCTCTGACCATCTCCTCATAAAGGTCATCAAAGGCTGCAAGGTTTCCTACCTGCAGCACCTCCACCTTGTAGGGGGTCTGCCCATAGCAGGGGGTAAAAAATACGATTGATATGAGTACTGCAAGGATAATTCTATTCATCGCGAACTCCTTCATTCGTTTATAACTATAGCATATCGGTAATTGTAGATCGGTTCTTTATGCATGATCCTTCGTTTGTTAATCTTTGTCAATTTAGGAGTTCTATAGAACTGCTCAGAAGATATTGAATATGTCATGGATCAGGAAAAATACAATCTCCACCGCGATGAGCAGGATAATAATCCATTCCAGGGTGGATGAATGCTTGTGGTACTGCTCCTGCGCGAGCATGCTGAAGAGTTCATGGATCACGTCGATCTTCTGGTTGAGGATTTCGATTCGAGGGGTGATATCCAGATATCTCGCCATCATTTCGTATGCATGCTCAACCTCGGGATATTCCCAGAAAAAATCCGGGGTATCGAGGAGATTGTAGCGGAGATTGATATCGCTTGTGACCAGGAAAAGGTTTCCCCGCATCTTTGAGATCTGTTTCCGGCTCAAATGGGTCTTTCCCGAAGCAGCGAGGTTCAGGGGTATCTTTGCGGTTTCTTCAATGGTCTTTTCTGCGCTGGTTTCGAATTCCTCGAGTTTGACGGATTGGGCAATTCCGTGCGATACTGCTAGTTTTTCCAGGGGATCATCCGAGGCCAGAGAGATATGGTCGTCCCTGACCGTGCTGGAGCCGGTGACGGAATAGGTGAATTCATCGGAAAAATGATCTTGAAACGAACCCTGCTCAAAGGGTTTTATTGTATGGAGAATCCTCTTTAAATCTTCCGCTGACGTTCCCCATGCCACAAGGGCACCATAGGAAAACACAAAGACGTCTCCCGAATCCTGAGTTATGTGGAGCACGTCGCGATAGATGGAGCAAGGGTAGTGTTCCGGCAGCATCTTCCTTAAAGGCCCGAAGCTGAAGTTTTTGGCAACACACAAGGCAGTGCAGTCATTCATTTATCCGTATCCTTTCGCATTCAGTATAATTATATGATTGGCAAAGTAATTATTCAATCTTTCATGACAAACAGTGAATTATGTTGTATATTCTGGTACTATATGAACCAGAGGGCAGATCTATGACAACTCGTCATCCGGCGGTATGGATTTTTACATGGATGTTCCTGCTGCTGGCATCGCCATGTCACGCACAGGAGGTTGTTGTCGTAACCGAGGATTTTCCTCCATATAACTATATCGATCCAAATACACTAAAGATCACCGGCATCTGTACCGAGGTCGTGCTTGCCGTGTTCAAGGAGCTTGGTCAGGAACCAGATATCAGGGTGTATCCGTGGGTACGTGCTTATCAGATGGCCCTGAAGGAAAAGAACGTTCTCATATATTCCATGAAAAGGACCGAGCAAAGGGAGAACCTCTTCAAATGGGCAGGAGAGCTGTATACCCCGCAGACATATTTCATCGCTTATGCAAAGGAGCCTTTTCCTCCTGTTTCCAGTATTGATGAACTAAAGGGATTCCGCATCGGGGTTCTGCATGGCGGGGCAGTAGACAGGGCATTGAGGAAAAACGGGTTTCAAAACGTGGAGGGTGTGAGCGACAGAATCCAGAACTGGAAAAAGCTCAAGATGGGCAGGATCGATTTCTGGTGCACCTGTATACTTTCCGCCAGATATCTTGTTACTTCCTCGGGTGATCAGATAGAAGACATGAACACTGTATTTTTATATGAAGAGCTTTCCCGGGATCCTTTGTATATGGCATTCAGCGCTCAGACCGATGATGCCATCGTTGATCAGTACAGGCAGGCATATCAGGCTGTCATGCAAAAAGGGATCTATGCAGGCATTCTTAAAGGTCATGACATGAGGATTTCCGGCTCTCAATGAACCCGGGCTCTCTTTGACAGCTGAACCGGTTTTTTCGTATGAGATTAAATAAACCTGATTGTATTTGACAAGGAGATGCGGCGGCAGTTATATAACATATGTTATGGGGGGTACGGATTCATTATGCCTGCAAAGAGTAAATATCAGGCCCAGGATGTCATTGATGCAGCCTTTCAGATTGTGCGCACTCAGGGTGTGGAAAAATGTTCGGCCCGCGCCATTGCAGGTGAGATGAAATCTTCCACCATGCCCATCTACTCATGCATCAAGTCCATGAAAGAGCTTGAAGAGGCAATTGTCAAAAAGGCCATCGATCTTCTCATACAATATCAGATTCAGGAGAGAACGGGCATTTCAGTCCTGGATATGGGAATCGGCTATATCCTGTTTGCAAAGAACGAGAAACACCTCTTCCGTATGCTGTTTTTTACAGAAGCAGCACAAAAGGACATGGACCTCAGCAAAAGGATGAGAGATTATGCCATCAGCGTATCCATGGATAAGCTCGATAAGTTCAGCCCGTTGGATGAATTATCCTATGAGCAGAAAATGGATATTCTCTATAAGATGTGGACCTTCAACCACGGTCTTGCCGTCATGCTCAATAATGCCATTATTGAAGATTTAAGCGAAGACCAGATCATCAGGATTCTCATGGATACCGGTCTGTATATCATGACAGGGGTGAGAGACAGGGATGAAATTTATAAGCAGGACGTTGTAAGAGAATTGTTTAACAGTGCGGGTTTGAACAGGGAACATAGCTGATCGGGTAAGATAATGCCGGCAGCAGATATACAGTGGCTGGTTGGCCGGATATGAACAGGCCCGGCTTTTCTGCTGATGCAGATTAAAGTTTTTTGGTTTATTAATTATGGTTTAATCAAGAACTGTTTAAGGAGGTAATATGGTCCGGAGATCGGTTTCAATATTGAAGATAGTGCTGATCGTGCTGACGGCAGCTGTATGCGGATGTTCCACGACGGAATATATGGTAAAATCCATGGATCCTCTAATGGAAGAGATGAATATATCAGTGAACCGCAATCCCGATGTGGATATGGTCCGTGACGCATTCCCTGCAAACCTGATCCAGCTTGACGGTTTCATTCAGGCCGCGCCGAATGACAAGCTCCTTTTGAGGGCTTCCGAAGGCTATTTCGGCTATACCTTTGCCTTTGTGGAAGACACTGACAAGCCCCGTGCACGAATGCTATACCGCAAGGCCAGGGATTATGCGCTCAAGGTACTGCTGAAGGACAGGTATTTCCGCGAGAGCTTCAACAGTGGAATAACGGCATTCACCAAGTCTCTTGATGAATTCACAAAAGAGGATGTCCCGGCCCTGTATTGGGCGGCAAACACATGGATGGCCTGGATAGCGCTCAGCCTTACAGATCCCGAGGTGCTGATGGACCTGCCCAAGGTAGAGGCAATGCTGCTTCGGGTAATCGAACTGGATGAATCATTTTATTACGGCAGTGCCCATGCAACACTCGGGGCCTTTTACGCTTCGCGGTCAAAGGCCATAGGTGGGGATCCCGACAAGGCAAAATTTCACTTCGACCGGGCGTTCGAGCTTTCTCAGTCAAGACTGCTGTTCATTCATCTGCTCTATGCCCAGTACTATGCTTATCAGATACAGGACAGGGATCTTTTTGTGCAGACACTTGAAATGGTGATAGCAACACCTGTTGGTGCGTTTCCGGAGAAAAATCTTGTCAACGAGATTGCCAAGAGAAAGGCAAAGGTGCTCCTGGAAAATGTTGATCTGTATTTTTAAATATTATTTGATACCTGAATGACCAGGAAAGGGAGGTATTAGCAGGTATGAAGAAGTATATGGGAATGCTTGTAATGTTGCTTATAATGCTGGGGTGGTCTGCAGGCCCCCGGGTATATGCAGCACCCGATGCTAAAATTGTCGTCAAGATGGCTACCCTTGCACCAAAAGGGTCTTCCATCATGAATATTTTCGATGATCTTTCAGCCAGGATCTTGGATGAGACCAAGGGCGAGGTAGGGTTCAAGATCTATTGGGGAGGGGTGCAGGGAGATGAAAAGGATGTCCTCAGAAAGATCAAGCTCGGACAGCTTCACGGAGGTGGATTCATGGGCCCGGGTCTTGGTCAGATTGTACCCGAGGTCCGCGTCACCGAGATCCCCTATGTGTTTGCGAACTATGATGAGGTGGAGTATGTCAGGTCCAACCTGGAAGAGACCATGAACAGGCTTTTCGAAGAGAAGGGGTTCATTGTGCTTGGGTGGATGGATCTGGGATTCATCTATACCTTTTCCAAGGTGCCTCTGACGTCGCTTGAGGTCGCAAGGCAGCAGAAATGGTGGACTATGGAAGGTGAACCTATCGGCCGGGAAACATACAAAGCACTGGGCATCCACCCCATATCACTTTCTATCACCGATGTTGCGACATCGCTGTCAACGAATCTGATAGACTGTGCAAATTCCACCCCGTATGGTGCTGTTGCCTTTCAGTGGTATACAAGGTTCAGTTATATGGGTGAGTTTCCCTCATCGAATATCTGCGGTGCAACCGTGGTAAGCAAGAAGATCTGGGACAGGATATCTCCACAGAGCCAGAAGATCATCCTTAGGATCTCAAAAGATTCCCATGATAAAATCGTCAAGGCTGCACGCGAAGATGATGCAAAATGTCTCGAGATATTGAAAAAGGCAGGGATTAAGGTTGTGCGTGATCTGGATAACATGGAAGAGGTGCAGTTTATCTTCGATGCGGGCAAGCAGGCCAGGGAAAACCTCGTGGGAGAGCTGTATTCCCAGGAGCTGCTGGACCGCACGCTGTCACTTGTCGAAGAGTACAGGAAGGCCCATCCGGAAGACAAGGCCGTGGAAATAATCCAGTAGGAGGGAAATGAATGCGCTGCAGGAAGTGTAGGGCGTATATCTATGAAGGCATGGAAACATGCCCTGAGTGCGGCGATACACATCCTTTTTCCAGGACTTTCTTTGATTATATCGCCCGTGTAGAGGAAATCCTTCTTGCCTCTGCACTGAGTGCAATGGTGATCCTTGTACTGATTCAGATCATCCTGAGGAATTTCTTCTCTTTCGGCATTATGGGAGGTGCCGAGATTGTCCGGCATCTGGTGCTCTGGGTGGCCTTTCTCGGGGCAGGTCTGGCAGCCCGCGAGGGAAAACACATAAAGATCGAACTGGCCCAGCATATACTGCCGGTGAGGACCAGAAGGATATTTGCAGTCATCACCTGCATATTTTCTGTTATCGTATGCTCGGTGCTCGTATATGCGTCTATTAACTTTGTATATATGGATTATCAGGGCGGGAGCGTAATCGCCTTTTTCAACATCCCGGTATGGATTCTTCAGGTGATAATACCGATCGGTTTTGCGGCGGTGGCCCTTCGGTTTGCAGCGCGCTGCATGGATAATATCCATGCCCT
>JAFGTK010000316.1 GCA_016934135.1 Deltaproteobacteria bacterium
AATATCGTTTCAGGTCATGGCAGGAAGGAACTTGAAGCCCGGGGAACAAGTATGAAGGGCGCCATTCCCACGATTATAACAGGAAAGAACCACACCATAACCCACATCACAACAGACTCCGTGATAGCTGTCCCGTTCTTCACCGAAAACGGCGATTTTACCTTCGAGGTCTGTCTCGAGCGGTAACAGCCCCGGTCAATCGCCGGTATAAGCCTACGGCATTGCAAACATCTTCCGGATCTCTTCCATTGCCAGGAACAGTCCCCTGTCAGGGGTTCTCACCTCGTTGAATTCCCGAACCCTGACCCAGCGGTGCGTCTGATCCTCTGGGATGACGAGCGGAGAATCATCCACGATGCAGTTGCTTTCAAGGGGCACAAGGCAGCGCCTCAGATCCTTGAATGGTCCTCCTGTTTCAGGGTCCCACATCACATATTCATACCGGTCGAGAAAAGATTCCGGGATCTCTCCATGCCCGGCAAGCAACTCAAAAACCCTCCTGCTTTCTGCTTCGCCCACGGTGGTATAGACAAAGACCCGCTTGAAGTTTTCCATACAGAAGGTGATGAATTTACCAAGGCCCGGCCTGGGATGAACCTCATAGGAATTGTCCACAAGGGTACCCTCTATATCCAGGGCAATACACCTGGCAGGCCTTACCCAGATATTGCGAAGATAGGCTGCAGCCTCACGGGCCGAGTCAAAACGCTCATGCGCTCCGCCGGCAAGGCACCTTCTCAGAAAACCCGAAAACTCGTAGGGAATCCCCCTGATGTGCTGCAGTTCTTCAGGAGACCCCGGAAGAGTGCTGCTGAGCATCTGGGCCAATACAACACCGGCGGAAAAAATATCGCTCTGGATGGAGGGAAAGCCGCCCTGCATGATTTCAGGGGCCATATATCTCCTGCTTCCCGGGGGTGATCCGTATCTCAATTTTTCCTGATGTGGTTTTATCTGCTGGGCAATACCAAAGTCGATAAGCCGCAGCGATCCGTCATCCCCGAACAGGATATTGTCCGGCTTGATATCATTGTGTACCACCAAGCTAATATGACATGCATGGAGTATATCGAGGAGCTTTATTGCAATATCCTGGGCAATGGCAGGGGATAATACCCCGTTTGCATTGAGGAGATCCTGCAGCGATCCATTGGCTATATACTGCTGTTCATATATTGTTCCATAGCCTGCAATCACTCTTTTTGCAGGCTTTACAATACCTTCATGTTTCACAGACATGCTGAGGCGTTCTTCATTGACAAAGTGCCAGTAATTTGCGTCGAACCGGCCATCATCACTCTCAAAGGTCTTGAGGACAACAGGGATTTTATCCTTGAGGCGGGAGGCAACGTATATATCAGACGCCCCTCCCCGCCAGATGATACCGTTTATTCGGTATAACCCGTCAATGCGTTCACCATCATGGAACCGCAGGGATGGAGAGTATAAACTTCTGAGAACATCGGGAGGAACTTTGAGAATGCCCGAATGGGGAGTGGCGGTGATCTCGCTTGTCATGCTCGGACAACCGGCTATACCATCTTCAATATAGTGACCGGTTGTCCCTTCGACTCTCCTGAGAATATACATGTGGCCGAAAGGGCTGCGCGGATTACGATGCCAGATTGCCAGGGGGTCCAGTGTAAGGTACCTGCCGCTTCTTGTATCCACGAACAGTATCGTGCCCGGGAGAACAAACCCGGTGAACTCCCTGGCATGGGTATACGGGACGACATATTCGATACGGGGTCCCAGAAGAACACGGAACCCCTTGTCCTCACAGACAATCAGCCGGTATTGTGCGAGATACTCGACAGCTCCCAGGGATTCCACCAGGGCATGTTTTGCTTCACCAGCAACCGCACCCTCATATATCCCGGCCAGCATCAGAAGCATCGTTGGTATCTTTGACTGAAGCTCGTGAGGAAACATATGGGTACAAGGCCTCTTGAAATCATGATGTGACGGAGGATTGACCGGACCTTTTCCCTGTGCGGAGAGAACACATGCCTGGTACAGGGTTGCCATAAAACGCACCGAAACATTTGCGCTCCATCTGCTGCGCTGTTTTGCCTCATCCGGGCTCAATGCAAAGCAGACGCTTTCATATGACCGGGAAATCGGCCTGACAAATCGGTATCTGATGAGAAAGTCAAGATCATCAATCATAGGGTCTCTGCAAATCCGTTTTATAAAAAACACATGGCGCCTGAGAAACGCACCTCACCTTATACCTTATACCTTATACCTTATACCTTATACCTTATGCGTTTAAGTGTAATAAACTCCCCCGGCGATGTGTCAATACCAAACCCGGCATCGCTATTCCATGAGCGAAATCTCGATGCGCTCTTTGCCCTTTCCGATATTTTTCCGCTTGAGCGTGATGACCCCGACCTCTCCTGTTGTCCTGATATGGGTTCCGCCGCAGGATACTCTTGCAAAGCCCTCTATCTCCCAGTACCGTCTCTCCTTATCCGGATCGCTGAACTCGCTTCGTATGGGGTGATCATCACTGATCAGCTTGTTTGCCTGCTGTTCGATCAGCACAAATGCCTCAGAGATATTCCCGTCCCAGACAAAATCGAGCCTGGCCTTGTCCTGGTGGATATTGGCCCCGATCTTGGCCGGATTGTTGAAGTTTCGATACACCAGTTCCAGCACTATCTCTGCAGCGAAATGGAGCCGCATGAGCCTGTAACGCCTGTCCCAGTCGATTACTACGGAGACCTCATCACCCGCAGTGAATGCATGCGGGCCCTCCAGGGTATAAAAAATCTCGGCCCCGTCTTTGCGCGCCTCCTTCACACTGCATCCGCCGATGGTCCCTGCGTCTGAATCCTGTCCGCCGCTGACGGCATAAAAGATCGTTCTGTCCAGGGTTATCACATCACCCTCAACACTGGTTATATTTGCGGTGAGTTCCGTACAATACGGATCTTGCCAGAAGACCTTCTCGGCAGGCATATGTCTGTCCCCCATCATGCTGTACAATAAAAGCGCTGATTCCAACCAAAGATCTCAGGTTTGCCGCCATGTTGTCAAGGTACGATATGCACACCTTTGTTGTATCACTGCATCCTGATTACATATCATGCATTGTTCCCGGCTTGCGATCACGTAAACGAAGCTGTTGCAGAACATCACACCCGTGTTTCTTTTCCGGCGTCTTGTCGGGCATAGCTGAAAGCGACGTGTCAGGGCGTAGTCAACGCGGAGACTGAAACCTTACGTAAAGACGATCCGCCGCGACGGACGGATTGACAAGCCTACTTTCATGATTATTAATAGAATAAAGGAGTCATTCCAATACTTTAATGAGTTTGGGGAAGCACATTAAAGCATATACGCTGGTCCCCCGGTTCCGCCTGTTGATCTTAGTCGACTGCACATGGAGAACCACACTGACAAGGCTGCAGCTTCAATGCATTTCACAGTGAGGTTACGCGATACAGGGAGGTGATCTCAGCGCTGTTGAAATAAACTGATCAGCACAAACAGGAGAAGATATAACCGTATAAAGGAGGAAGAATTATGGCAAAGATGTTGATGGTTTACCCTGACAGGTGCACCGGCTGTCATGATTGCGAGCTGGCATGTTCCTTTTTCCACGACAAAGAATTCAGACCGTATACTTCACGAATCAAGGTCTATTCTTGGGAAATGGAGGGATTTTCCATGCCCACAACATGTGTTCAATGCGAGGATGCTCCATGCGTGGCAGTCTGCCCCACGGGCGCCATGTATGATGATCCTGCAAACAACCGGGTTGCCTGGGACGAGGACAAATGTATCGGCTGCCGCATGTGCACCCTTGCGTGTCCTTTCGGTGCCGTCGTATTCGAGACTAAGAACAGGCGCATTATCAAGTGCGACCTGTGCGAGGGTGAGCCCGAATGCGTCAAAATCTGCCCCACATGTGCGCTTGATTTTATCGAAGAGACTGATGCATCAAGAGCCAGAAAAAAGGCTGTTGCCGCAGAGTTCAAAAAAACGTTTGAGGAGGTGGCCTGATGAACGGGTGGATTGGAACAATCGCAAGAATAGATCTGGCATCCGGGAGCGTGAAGAAAGAAGCGCTCAACCCTGATCTGGCCAAAAAATTTATCGGCGGTCGCGGCCTTGGAAGCAAGATCATCTATGACGAGGTGGACGCCAGAATAGATCCCCTGAGCCCTGATAACAAGTTCATCTTCGCAGCCGGGCCCTTGAACGGAACCTTTGCCCCATCGGCAAGCCATTATAACATTGTCACAAAAGGTCCGCTTACCGGCACGATTGCATCATCCAGCTCAGGCGGCATATTCGGCTCAATGATGAAATATGCCGGATTTGACATGATCATTGTCGAGGGCAAGGCAGGCAAACCGGTTTATATCTGGATAAAGGACGGTGAGGTGGAGATCCGCAGCGCCGAGCATCTCTGGGGCAAAAACACAATCGAGACCACCGGAGAGATCCGTGAAGAAACGGATGAAGAGGCGAGTGTTGCATGTATCGGCCCCGGCGGAGAGCGGCTCGTGTGTTTTGCCAATGTGATGAATGAATGCAACCGGGCAGCAGGCAGGACCGGCGTAGGTGCCGTGATGGGATCAAAGAATCTCAAGGCAGTGGCAATATACGGTACCGGAGCGGTGCGGGTAAGCGACAATGAGGCCTTCAGAAGCGCAACGGAAAAGGCGAGCACAAAGATCAAGGAACACGCGGTAGGCGGTGAAGGGCTTCGCAAGTATGGAACCGATGTCCTGGTGAACATTCTCAATGAAATAGGCGGACTGCCTACGCGAAACTTCAGAGAATCATATTTCCCCGAGGCGGACAAGGTGGGTGGCGAATCACTGACGGACAAGCTCCTGACACGACCCCGCGGATGTTTCTCATGCATCATAAGCTGCGGACGCGCCACAAAGGTGAAGAATCCGAAGTATGAAGGATTCGGTGAAGGGCCCGAATATGAGACAGCCTGGGCCTTCGGTCCGGACTGCGGCATTGATGATCTCGAAGCAGTCACAAAGGCAAACTATATCTGCAATGAGGCTGGGATCGACACCATTACCATGGGTACGACCATTGCCTGCGCCATGGACCTGTTCGAAAACGGCATCATCACAACAAAGGACACCGACGGCATTGCCCTGAATTTCGGAAATGCAGAGGCCATGGTGGAAATGGTCAGGAAAACAGCAGAGGGAGAAGGATTCGGAAACAAGCTGGCTCTGGGAAGCTACCGGCTGGCCGAGAGTTACGGCCATCCCGAATACTCCATGTCCGTGAAAAAGCAGGAAATGCCTGCATACGACCCGAGGGCTGTCCAGGGCATTGGGCTCAATTTTGCCACCAGCAATCGCGGGGCCTGTCACGTGCGCGGCTACACTATCGCACCCGAGGTCCTGGGAAACCCCGAGAAGGTCGACCCCCTCGTTACAGAAGGCAAGGCCAATCTCAATATCATATTCCAGAATCTCACGGCAGCCCTTGATTCTACAGGTGCATGTCTGTTTGCCACGTTCGGTATTGGCGGCGATGAGCTGGCAGAGCTGCTCAGTGCCGCTACCGGCATTGAATTTTCCACGGACGACTTCATGAAGACGGGAGACCGCATCTGGAACCTGGAACGGCTTTTCAACCTGAAAGCCGGCTTCAGCTCAAAGGACGACACGCTGCCGGACAGGATCCTGAAGGAT
>JAFGTK010000005.1 GCA_016934135.1 Deltaproteobacteria bacterium
GGAGGCCGCCTCAGCCACAATATTGGCAGAAACGCATCGGATGGAACCGTGGAAACGACCGGCATGAAAACCTGCACGGGGTGTCATCTGGACGGACAGTATTCAAAGATCCGCAAAGGGATGCCTGAAAAGGCCCCCAGCCCTCTTATCGCTCATGCCGACACCTTCTACAATGCTTCTTTCCATCTTCGGCTGCTGGCATGTACTGCCTGTCATGTGACCGGTTCCCCTGCCAGGGGGGCATATCTTCTGGATCTCTCTACAGGAAAACCGCTCTGGTATACTGCAGAGAGTATGCAGGCATTCACTGAAAGAGCATCAGCTGCCGGACCTGCATCAAACCCGTGGAAACCCTGGATAGCTGTCCTCGATCTCAAGGGAACATGTGGTGAAAGGTATGTACCGGTAGCCATGCATACAGCACAATGGTTCGGTGAAACCGGATCTGACGGTATAGTCAGACCGATCGGAACGGATACTGTATACAAGGCATTTGAACAGACAAAAGGGATTACCTCGATAAGTGTCTTTAATACAGCCGGAAAATCTATACGCAGAAAAACCGCGGCAACTGAAAATGACATTGCAGGGGTGCTGAAATCACTTAAACGTCTCGGAAAGGCCAACCCTGTTTTCGTTTCAGATAAGATCTATGCCTACGAAAAAGGCCGGATAATAAAGACTGATCTTCCTTTCGAGACCACATTAAACCTGCCCATATGGCATAATGTCTCACCGATCTCAAAGAAGCAGACCTTGGGGGCAAAAGGATGCCTGGATTGTCATGATAAGAAATCATTATTTTTCAATAAGTTAAAGATAGTGAACATAGGCCGCTTCCTGAAAGAAGACTATCCAGAGCCTAAAAAACCGAATGCAGTCCCCCAGATGTCCGAATGGGGGTATAAGCGGGTGCCTTCACATGATTAATCTTATAACGACCGAATTATTTGAGAAAGAATTCAATTCCTGGTGCTACCATATGGCTGCCATATGCCTTCAGGCCATGCTCTTTGCTTTCTTTCCATTATGCGCACAGGCACAGGACTGGAAGACCGTGGATGCTCAGACTCTTCATGACTGGCTGCAGTCGGAACCTATAACCCTGGCCAATGTAATGAGTCCCATCGAATGCCTGGACCACAGGATTAAAGGCTCCAGATGTATCCCCTGCGAGGAATTCAACAAAAACCTCTCCACTATCCCGAAGGATAAAAAACTCGTCATTTATTGTGAAAGCAAAGAATGCATTCGAAGCTGCAGGTCAGCAGCAGATGCTATCCAGGAAGGTCATGAAAAGGTGTATGTACTCGAAGGGGGAATGCCAGCATGGAAACATGAAGGGTTCACCCTGGAATCCGAACTGAGGGTGCCCAGGGTACCGATTCAATCAGTAAAGGCCATGGGACTGAGTGACTGGCTTGCAGATCATCCGGATCATATAATCCTGGATATCCGATCGGAATCCTCGTATGAAAAAGATCACCTTGAAGGCGCTGTCAATATCCCCTTTTATCAATTGCATGAACGCTATCATGAACTGCCCTGGGACCGCGCTGTCTTTGTAGTTGACGACCGTGGTTTTCGCTCATTTCTGGCTTCATGCTACCTTGCAAGGAAAGGATTTACAGTGGTCAGGCTGTTCGGCGGTATGGAAAGATGGCGGGCGTTCATAGAAAATGAGGGGCGGGACAGGTGAAGGACATGAACCATATGTATTCTGCTCATAAAGCCCTTATCTTCTATGTTGCCCTGCTTGTATTCATTGCTCCTGGCTCACAGGGCCTTGTTCATTGCGCACAAAACATTGACAGTGACACATGCCGGGAGTGCCATTACGATTCAATGTTCGGGCAAAGCTTCGATACCTCGGCTCACGGTACAAACAGCTGTTCAAGCTGCCACAAGGACATTACCGACCTGAAACTGCACATGTCCGGCACGCAAAGACCCGCACCTGTTGACTGCGGGGCATGTCATTCAGAGATTGCCGGTCAATTTCTCGAGAATTTTCACTATCTGCAGGAAGATTTCCGCTGTGTCGACTGCCATCAGGACATCCATACCCGCATAAAAGAAACCGTGAACCTGAAGAAAAGAACCATCGAGGGATGCACCCGGTGTCACGGCAATGCTGAATACGTATCATCGGGCCATGCAGAGGGTGTTCTCAAGGGAAATCTTGACAGTGCTGCCTGCGGGGATTGCCATGGTCTCCATGATACCAAAGTGTACCATGCCTCTCTGGAAGAATATCCGGATGAGGCCAGGATGTTTTACAATACAAGGTGCAAACACTGTCACACGGATGAGGCCATGATGAAGAGAAACAATCTCTCGGCCAGAACCGTTGACTATTACGAAGAGACATATCACGGCAAGGTTCAAGGCGTCGGATACTCCACCCTTGTCGCAGGATGCGCGGACTGTCATCGTACGCACAACATCCTTCCGAAGACCGATCCGCGATCCAGCATCCATCCTGACAATCTTGTGGAGAACTGCGGAAGATGCCACACCGGTTTCCATAAACGTTTCGTCACATACAAGGCTCATCCCAACTATCGCGACCGGGAGAATTACCCGTCACTATTCTGGACCTTTGTCTTCATGGCCTCACTGTTAATCGTCACATTCCTCTTTTTCTGGATTCATACGGCCCTGTGGTGGCGAAAAAGCTATTGGGAGAAGCATGCGAGGGAGAGAGATGGTGTTCTTCCGGAGATATGTTCGGCACAAAAGACCGAGCACGAACATGTGGAACGGTTCTCGACGGCTGAGAGGATCATGCACCTCTTGTTGATCTCATCCTTCTTTACCCTTGTTGCAACAGGGTTCCCACTGAAATATTATTATGCCCCATGGGCAAAAGTTTTCATCAGTTTCTGGGGAGGTGTGCAGATGGCAGGTCTGTATCACCGCATTGCAGCATTTGTACTCATTGTCCTGTTTGCCTATACCGCGTGGCGCTGTTTCCGCTTTATCTTCCCAAAGGGAGTTGGAATCAGCGGATGGAAGGAGCGTTTGTTCAGCCCGGATTCCCTGTTCCCCAGATGGAAGGACTGGGAAGATATCAAAGGGATGTTCCTGTGGTTCTTCGACAAGGGAGAAAAACCGAGATTCGACAGGTGGACCTATTGGGAAAAATTCGATTTCTGGGCTGTATTCTGGGGAATGTTCGCTATCGGCGGTTCCGGAATCCTCCTGTGGAAACCGGAGTGGTCTTCCTATATCGTCCCTGGCTGGGTTCTGAACATCGCAACCGTGGTTCATTCCGAGGAAGCGCTTCTTGCAGCGCTGTTCATCTTCACGGTACATTTTTTCAACACACATTTTGTTCCGGACAAGTTCCCCATGGACCGCCTGATCTTTACCGGCACCTACTCTATCCAGGAACTCAAACATGAAAAACCTCTCCAATATGAACGTCTTATGGAGCAGCAGAAGCTGGAGGCTCTCAAGCGCAGACACCCGGGCATCCCGCTGAAGCTCATATCCGCTATAATAGGCCTCAGCAGCCTTCTGCTGGGCCTGACACTGGCGGCTCTCTTCATCTTCGTGCTTGTATTCTCATAAAGACATCACAGAACACATACAGCTGCGCAAAGTTAAAAAACACGGGTATTCGGGCTAGTACTGCATGTGTTCTATAAGGTTTTCCAGATACCTGGATCTCAGCATCCTGCCTGCAAGGACCTGCTTGACCGGCGGGAGCTTGAGAATCACTCCCAGTACGGCTGCAAGGGCACGATGACTCAGAAGGACCCTGTTGTCAAAGATGAGATCCTGCAGATTACCGCGCTCGACAGCCATCACCACTGCCCTGTGGGTTCCGTTGACAGGGGTGATAACCCTGACGGAGCGAGGTTTCAGAGAAATATTGCCCCTGGTGCAGACCCTTGCACACAGACCGCATCCGAGACAGCGTTCTTCATCGAGTCTGGCGATTTTTTCTTTCGGTTTCAAAGGATTGTTCGATGATACCAGGGTCATGGCTTCCACAGGGCAGATACTGACGCACGCACCGCACCCTGTGCACCCTGCCCCTTCTACCTCTGGAATGAAGTTGGTGGTGTGTACCGGTTTCAGGATTGCAAAGCGCCTGGCTGCTATCATGGCCTCACAGCAGCACCCGCAGCAGTTGCAGATAAAATTCACCCGCTCGCGAACATTCTCGCCGAACTGTACGAGGTTGTTTTCATATGCTTCATGCAAAAGATCCATCCCTTCTTCCGTATCAATCGCGCGTGCTATGCCGTGCCTGATGAGAGAGGCTGCAACCGTGTTGAAGGTCATGCAGATATCCATGGGGGCATTGCACGCCCGGCCTTCATGCTGCATCTTGTGACGGCAGTAGCAGATGCCCACGGCCCTGTGAGAAGCCGTCCTGATTACCTCTGTTGCCCGTTCATAATCAAGGACACGCAGTGCATCCTCATCGGAGATAACCTCCTCGTGAACAAATGCACGCCCCAGCCTGGTTTCTCCTGTGGCAAACAGATTGCGTATAAAATCCTCTTCCACGTTCAGATACTGATAGAACAGATCACTCAATATCTTCTGATCGATATCATTGCGTATACGCATCATGGAGAATTCAAAGAAACCGGCCATGGGAGGAGGCAGGACATACCAGTATTGACCGTCACGTTCGATATCAACCAGGATTCCACGGCCTGCCAGGTTATCAAGGATTCTTTGAGCTGCTGCCGGTGCCATTTTCCACACACGGCCTGCCTTTTCCGCAGTAAAAGGCTTTATAGGCAGAAGCGACACCAGAGAGGCCTCTTTCTCGCTGAAGAGCATTTCAAGGATGCTGAACAGGAGTTTCGAGGGGGAAGCACCCTGAGGAAAACGGTTCAACCTGTCCACTAATTGCGAATAACCGGATCTGGTCGCATTATGAGCCATAACGGAATAGCTTAACCCCCTTCATATCCCCCGAAAGAACATATAATATCATACTACTATAATAAGGGCATTCATCGAACAGTCCAGTATATGAGCCGGTAAATTTCAGTGCATTAACTTGGGCTGATAAATACTATACTCATATTTTCAGGGTTGCAGATAATCGGATAAGGTTTTGATATCCCGGCCTTTTATTTCTGGGGACCGCCGAGATACAACAAGGTGTCGGAACGGAAAACAACTACCCCGTAACGGTTAATTATGTCACTGTAGATGCCTTTTTCCTTGAAAACAATGCCTTCGGGGTATTTTGAAGTATTGTAAAA
>JAFGTK010000051.1 GCA_016934135.1 Deltaproteobacteria bacterium
GCAATACCCGCTCTCATCGAGTCCACACGGATCAAAGGTATTGTAAAAGGCACTGGAGGGGAGAGCGTAAGCCTTCAATATGTCCGCAGCTCCGAGGATATTCGTACCGGGGACAAAGTGATTACGTCCGGATTGCTCGGTATTTTTCCCAAAGGTCTTGAGATCGGATATGTGCGGGATATCAAAAAGGATGAACACAAGATCTTTGCCGATATCCTTGTGGAGCCCTGTGTTGATATGCAGAGGGTTGAGGGGATATTCGGTATAGGCAGAGATGTGGCGATTACAGAGTAGCCTTTTCACAATACTGTTTGGGATTATTTTTATGGAGGTGACTGTTATCCCCTCTATTTGGACCGACCTGCGGGTAGATTTCTTTATCGGCATGATCATCGGCCAGATCATCTATATCCCCTTCTCCCAGGGGTTCCCCTTTATAATACTCTCCGCACTTATTCTGCAGGCCTTTTCCGGAGCACGGATCGGGCTGATACCTCTGATCTATATCCTGGTGTTCCTCTCCCTTGATATGATCAAGAATCTGGTCTACTTTGAAAATGTCTATACACAGATGATGCTGGGGTTTGTCTGTTACCTCGTGCTCATATGTGTTTCCCTTATCTTTACAGGTAGCTCCGCTCTTGAAGGGAAGGCACTTTCCCTGTTATTCGGGGCAATATTATCCGGCGCAATAAGCCCGGCCATGGTTTATATCGTGTGCCGTCTGCAGACAATATATGAGTCATAATATTACCGGACCAGAGCTTGAAGAGGCCTTGCGATGGAAGGCAAAGATGCTCATGATCTTTGTGGCTGTGCTGTTTTCCATCCTGCTGTTCAGACTTGTGAACATGCAGATTTTCAAGGGAGCTTACTATGAGAGTCTCTCCCGAAATAATCGGGTTCGTATCGTCGATGTCAATGCCTCCAGAGGAAAGATACTCGACAGAAATTTAGAGGTTCTTGCCGATAACAGGCCTGCATACAATCTGACAATAATGCCTGAGGATATTCCGAATGTTCATGATATTTCCGAACGTCTGGCCCTGCTGCTGGAACAGGATAAAAAAGAGATCATAGAGAAGATAGGCCAGGCAAAGATGAGGCCGTATGATCCGGTAATAATAGCCCGGGACATCAGTTTCAACCAGGTTGCACGCATAGAGACGGAGATCTTTACCCTGCCGGGTGTTTCAATCGATGCAACGAATGAAAGGGACTATGTATTCAAGGACCTGGCCTCGCATCTCCTTGGTTTTCTAGGGGAAATATCACGAAAGGAACTGCAGAAAAATATCGCAGGAGAGTATGCCAGCGGTGATCTTATCGGAAAGACAGGGATTGAATTTTCCTGTGAAGATAAACTTCGCGGAATAAAGGGGACCCGTGTGTTCGAGGTGGATGCCCTCGGGCGGAAGATCAAGGTCCTCAATGAACGTCCCCCTGTTTCGGGAAACGATATCATTCTTACCATTGATAAAAGATTGCAGCTCATCGCGAAAGAATCGCTTCGCAGCAGGGCAGGATCAGTTGTTGCTGTTGTGCCGTCTACAGGGGAGGTCCTTGCCATGGTCTCTTCTCCCGGATATGACCCGAATATGTTCATGTCTCCTCTGGCCCCTGAGGCATGGAAACAGATCTCGGAAGATCCTCTGCATCCTCTCGAGAACCGGGCAATAAGGGGTCAGTATCCGCCTGGGTCCATATTCAAGGTCGCTGTAGCCTTTGCCGGGCTTGCCACAAAAACCGTTTCACCCCAGGACAAGATCTTCTGTCCCGGGGACTACACACTCGGAAACACTACCTACAGATGCTGGAAAAGTGATGGCCACGGTGATATCAGTATGATAAGGGCGATCACCGAGTCCTGCGATGTGTATTTCTATCAGCTCGGTGAGACCCTGGGCATAGACCTGATATCAAAGTATGCCTTTGATCTGGGGTTTGGAAGGCCGACCGGTATCGAACTCCGCGATGAGCTTTCAGGGATAATCCCCACAAGACAGTGGAAACAGAAACGCTTCGGCAGGCCATGGCAGCCTGGAGAGACGGTAATCACGGCTATTGGACAGGGATATACCCTGGTAACCCCGCTTCAGGTGGCAAAGGCCATGAGTGCAGTCGTCAACGGAGGCAGGTTGTATACGCCTAGTATTCTGGCCTCTGAAAGAGAGCATCTGGAAGGTGAACTTGCGCTGGGCAAGGCGGAACTCGATATCATTAAAGCAGGGCTGCGATCGGTTGTTGAGGGTGAACAGGGAACAGCACGGGCCATTCATGACCCCATGTTTGCTGTAGGAGGTAAAACAGGAACAGCACAGGTGGCAAAAGGATATACATCAAAACTCATGGACGAATCGGATCTTCCCTATAATCTGCGTGATCATGCCTGGTTTTTCGGCTTTTCCCCTGTAGAGACCCCGGAGATCCTTGTTGTCACTGTCGTGGAACATGGAGGACACGGCGGAAGCATAGCAGCACCTGTTGTCAGGGATGTGATAAAAGGGTTTTACTTTCTGAAAGGCATGGAAGATGAGCAGATACGCGAAGATAACTGATAATATCGACTGGGGGCTCATATGCACTACATTTGCCATTATCTTTATCGGGCTTGCCTGCCTTTACAGTTCTGCAGGGGTGACAAACCCGCCTATCTTTTATAAACAGATCATATGGATCATTATCGGTACACTGGTTATGGCAGTGGTGTTTATCATTGATTACCGGGTGCTTATGTATTCTGCCTGGCCGCTGTATCTCTTCGTCATCATCACCTTGTTGCTGGTCCTGATGTTCGGCAGGGAGATATCGGGAGCGAGGCGGTGGATCTCTTTAGGGCCAATGGGGATCCAACCTTCGGAACTGGCAAAGATCACTGTAATTATCTGGATGGGATACTGGGGGGAAAATAAGAAGCACATTCAAGGGTATGGTATTCGGGAACTGATCGTACCTGCATTTTTCATTCTCATACCCATCGTGTTCATCCTTGCCGAACCCGATCTTGGAACAGCAGGAATAGTTGCCTTTATTGCACTCGTTATGTTTCTGCTCTTAGGGATAAAGCGCTCAACCCTGATTGTATTGAGTATGCTGTTCATCTCGGTTATGCCGTTTGCCTGGATGTCTTTGAAGGAATATCAGCGTCTGAGGATACTCTCGTTCTTCGATCCTTCACGTGACCCGCTCGGCAGCGGTTACCATGCCATGCAGTCGAAGATAGCAGTAGGATCGGGCGGTTTTGCAGGAAAGGGATTTCTTGAGGGGACACAGACACAACTTCGATTCCTGCCCGAGCACCATACAGACTTTATCTTCTCCGTGGTTGCCGAGGAATGGGGTTTTATGGGTTCAACCTTCCTGATAGTCCTATATCTCATATTGATAACCAAGATCATATCCATGGGAACCAAAGCAAAAGACAGATTCGGGAGCATGCTGTGTTTCGGGATTGCAGGATACTTCACCCTTCATATCTTTATCAATATTGCCATGGCAATCGGGATATTCCCTGTGGTGGGTGTGCCACTGCCTTTTATCAGCTATGGAGGGTCCTTCATGCTCATGAATCTTATCTGTATAGGGATCATCCTGAACATCTCCTGGAGGAGGTTTATCTTCTGATGCCCTTAATGTTCATGTGCTCAGCGCAAAAAAAAGTCCGGCTTTTCTGGCCGGACATTTTTTGTCTTATGGATCGAGATGCTTTAAGAGAGATGATATCTTATATCGTATGCAGCAGGTTCTCCACCCTGGTTATACGAAGCATCTGAGAGATATCTTGTGAAATACCCGATATACTGCATGCACAATCTCTTTTAAGGATCTCTCTGTATAATTTGAGGATGAATATGATTCCTGATGAATCAATACGGGTGATGTGCGAAAGATCGATGGTACATCTTGTTTTGTTCACTGACCAGACAAGGTCTGGCAGATCTTTTTCAGCTGTTTCGCGGGCAGTGAGTTCGCCGGAGAAAGACACAGTACTTGCAAGTTCATCCTCTGTAACTTTATAAGACAGGAATGATCCCCGGGTTTCATTTCTTACTGCTCTGAGTGCTTCCTCAATGCTGTGGAAGTGCCATTGCGAGAAGAGATGCGACATTCGGTTGTAGGAAAAGAACCTTTCTGCTGCAGGGTTGAGCCCGACCAGGAAAATTCTCATACAAGAGTAGTACAGATTAAGAAGAAATCCGAACCCATGCGAGTCGATAAACATGACATCTGTAAAATCCACAATAACCGGTGAATCTTTTCCGGTCTTTTCTTCAAGAATGTCTTTGAGCAGGGATGCGGATCTGCTGTTTAGTATCCCCGGCATATGCACAACAAAGGCCTCTTTGTCATCATACCGGATACAGTTGTACTGGATATCGCCGCTTTTTTGAGAGTCCCTGGATAAATTCACTTCCTGTTTCTTGTAGTTGTAGTAGAGTATAGAAGGCCAGACCAATATCCCAAACTTGAGAAAATCAACCAGGTATCTTTTCCAGAGCCGTTTCGGATCCTGGGTAAGTCTAAACAGCCATTCAAGGCCGGTGCGCTGCATCCATGACGGTGCACGCTGTACAGAGCCGGTAATGAACTCAAAGGTGCCTCCTATGCCTATGGATACGGGTACTTCGAGTCTGTGCCTGTTTCTTTCAAACCATAGCTCCTGTTTCGGGTTGCCGAAAGCTACGAGCAGGATATCTGCTCCTGAGGCGTTTATCCGTTCTACGATCGGGAGGTCATGATCGAGTGCATCGATTAGTTGCTCTCCCTCGATATGTACAAACGGAGAATCGCATCCGGCAATGATCAGATCAGGATAATGTTTTGTCAGGGTTCCGGCTGCCTTTTCGGCAACATCTCCTTTCCCTCCGAGCAGGTATATGGATTTGTGACGGAGTGCCGCTTCTCCGGCCAGTTCAGGAACCAGGTCTGCCCCGGTAACACGGCCCTTTAGCGGAGAACCGAGAAGGGCGCTGGTCCATACAAGGGGCATGCCGTCTGCTGTTACAAGATCCGCTTTTCTGAGGATATCAAGCAGTTCCGGATGTCTGGAATGGTCAAACCCCCAGTTTAGTGTATTCGCAACAAAATCTGTATTCACCGTGCATACAAGTCTGGGCATCTGATCCCTGGAATAGGCCTCGATCATGGAAAAGATGGATTCGATGGTCTCTTCCATGGTGAGATTGTCCAGGGGGATGCCCAGGATAGCTATAGGATTGTTACTCATGCCTGATTCTGTCTTCATGATTTTGTTTGCAGAGCTTTTATGTCCGTGTACTGCAGGTGTATTATATTTCAAACAGCAGCCCGAACTGATCCAGGATCTCAGTCCATTCAATGCTTTTGTTGTCCAATGACTGCATCATGACAAGGATCGGTTCCTGACCTGACCGGCCCAGTGTTATCCTCCTGATAGTCGCCTGTATCCAGTAGCGTACCACTGAGGTATGCCGGGTTTTCATGTTTGTGAACCAGTACAGGATCTCCCGGTCCTCATCGTTTCTCTTAAGGCTCAGAAGAAGGGCATGGCCGCCTTCTATCGGAAGCTTCTGCCTTGAGATGATCTCCCATCCTGCACCCTGATAGCAGTACATGGGGTCGTGTACAGCGTGTCTGTTTCTGGCACCGTCAATCGTTATGAGAACGAATTTTTGCTGCCCTAACTGGTAACAACGCTTGAGTACTTCGGCATGGTTATACAGGGACAGTTCGCTCCGGGTCAGGGGGATATCATAGCCTGCAAATCCCAATCCTTTCGGTGGTATCCTGTGGATCCTGCTCCCTTCATCTGGAAGGGCGCATACATCGAAGAGGATTCCGAGGATAAGAGTGAACGAGAAACCTGCCCACAACAGTTGATTGGTGAGTCTGGTCATGGATTGATAAATGTCCTGCGTTGGATTGAATGGGCCATATAACAGGCAGGAAGTGCCGCTGTAAGGAGACGTGCTACGATAATATAATCCGGGAAGAATCTTCCCCCTAACCAGTCAAAGGCCGGCATCCATGACAGGGATGATGCAAGCCACACAATATTCATGGGATAAGGGGGGAGCAGTGCCCCGATTGCGCATGCAAGCCCCATATGTTCCAGAACGTTCAGGGATCCTACCATTCCGTTAAATGATAACAGAAGTCCCAGCCCCAGAAGCACCGGTCTGTCCCTGGTTTTCTCCTCGGAGCTTGTCCGGAAAAACCAGTACAGTATCACCGGAGTAACCCATATGATGAGTGCTGCTGCACCAAGACTGGACTGTGAGGGATGCATCCACGTTACAATGAGGTCGAGCGAGTTCACAATGCAATAGATGCATATGACAATTGCGATAGCCGGTGGTCTGTTATTGCTCATGGCTTAATGGGCGCTTCCTGTAAGAGTCTTCTCTGAATGGAAAAGATGATCCAGGTTAGACATAACATCATGAAGAGCACGAACCAGCCCCCGTAAGTATGAAACAGACCCAGGGCAAATTCAGGACTCAAGGTGAGTGCTGCGATACAGATTATGATGATCCTTGCTGTATTGGCCATCCATGCAATAAGGATCAGTAAGGCAAGGTTTAGCCAGTATGCAGGTTTTTTCCCGAGATAGATATATGCCAGGGCACAACCTGCTATGAGCATTGACTGAAGCACGTTTATACCCGAGCACGGTTCTCCGATGCCCACAGGCAGACCCTGTACAATTATGCGGGTCCCTTCATGCAGGACGTCGAAACCCATTATGGAAAAGATCTTGGAAGTTACCCATGCGCTTGAGAGCCTGAACCACCATCCTACCATGTCTCCTTCGAGCGCCAGCCAGGGGAATGCCAGGATCGGCAATATCAGGAGCCTTCGTATCGACATGGCAGATTCTCTGTCCAGACGCGATGAAAGCCAGGACCATAGAATACCTGTCCAGCTTAAGGCCAGAACAAAGGTGCTGTTCAACAAAACCCCGATCACAAACCCGATCGAGCATATCATGAGGCTGCCGAATTGCGGATAATCACGGCCTGTTTTGAATTTCCAGGGCCATCCAAGCCAGATGAACAAAGGCAGGGAAAGTATTATGGGCAGGGTGTTCTCCAGGGATGAAATCCATGCCAGATCCCGTACCCAGATAAAGAAGGCGAGAAAGAACAGTAGAACCATAAAGATATAATCACGAATTATCATGTTCTCGTTGTTGTGCAATGGTCTCCAGATTTGCCCTGAGCTGCAGTTTGTCCGGGAAATAGATAAGCAGTTCTTCAGTCAGTGCCCTGGCCTTTTCCCAGTCCTTTTTCTGATAAGCCCTGCGGGCGAGATATGCCTTTGCCTCGAGTGAGTCGTTGACCAGTGATCCATAGATTCTGTCTGCCTCGGCTATGTTGTTCCGGTTGAGCGCAATTCTTCCTAAAAGCTCTTTACCGGTGATACTTTTTGCGAGGTCAGGATGTGTATCGATAATGCGTTTGGATTTTTCAAAATCTCCGTTGTTCAGATATGCAAGGCTGAGCAGCCATGAGGCCCGAAAACCGATATCTGTTTTATATTCCGTCAGTTTACTGAGTCTGCTGACAGCTTCATCAAAATTATTCTCAGCGAGCAGTATTTCCGCACTGAGCAGGTTCAATGATTCATTTGATTTCTGTTTTGCCGAGAACTCAAGCGCAGCCTGATTGCCCCTGTTGTATCTCATTGCCTGGGTCAGGCCGTAGGAAACCCAGTCCGGGAAATCCTCGGGAATCAGAGGCATCTTGTGTAAAGCAAGGGCAGCCTCGATCCATCCGCCTGCCAGAAAGACTGCGGCAAAGATTTCATCGCTTTTCAGCAGATTCTCGATCTTATAAGGGATCGGTTTACTCTTTGCGAGTGTTGTTCTGGCCTGTGCAAGATGATCGAGCTGCTCAAAGAACTGATGCCGCTGTTCTTGTACCTTGAATACCGGGGCCTCATCACCATCAGGGGGTATAAGCACGCCCCATCTGCGATATACCAGGATAATCTGTAACGCACGTTCAATATCCGGATGATAGGAAGACTGTTTATGAGGGTTTGACTTGATAAGATCCATCGCACGTGTTTCCGAACCGTCTTTGAGAGCATGGATCAATCGCAGCCAGTAGATTTCCTGCCTTGTGTCAGCGAGTCTCAGCACTCTTGGATTATCTTTCAGTGCATTCTCGTCCCAGAACACCTCCTGCGGAAGGTCGAGCAGATAGGTGATGAGCGGCAACAGTTCACCCTCAGGCAATGCATACGATGACCAGTCGATCTGATAAGGATAGGATATTTTTGACCAGAATATGGTCTTCAGCCAGAGAAAGTCCAGTGACCGCTGATTCATCCCCTCGGCCCATGTTTTCAGTGCAAGGGGATAATTACCCTGTCTCCGGTAATATTCAGCGAGCTGGTCCCGAAGAAGCGGGTTGTCCGGTTCGGCAAGGTGGGCCGCCACATATTCCACACGTGCCTGATTTGGATTTCCTGTATATTCGAGGATCTGAGCCCTGAATGATCGCACATCCGGATTGCGCGGTGCGCTCTGATATGCCTTTTCAAGAAGGGTCCACGCTCCCTGAAGATCATCACCTGCCTTTAATATCGCAAGCCGGACAAGCCTGCCGCAATCAGCAGGGCCTTCGAATTCCCGGGAGTTGAGCAGTTCGAGGGCTTCATCCTTTTTCCCCTGGCTGAGCAGTGTGTCGACATCAAGTGCGAACCACAATTCAGGCCTTGTTTCATGAGAACTCCATTCATTTCTCAACTCATTGAACAGTTCCATGTTTTGTGTCTTTAGCAGGGCACGTTCAACAAGGAGAGATGCTTCTTCGTGTTTCCGGAATGAGGCTGGAGATTGTCCGTAAAGATATAGGAGGCGGTGAATATTACGTGATTGTTCGAGTGCGTGTATCTCCAGGGATACCCATTCTTCGTAACGCTCAGGAGATGCAGAGCCTTTCGATGTCCTGATGATAGTGAGGGCCTCTGCTGTACGAGACTGGTTCAATAATTCAACAGCTTCTGCATAGCAGCGTTTTTCCTGAACTGTAATAACATAAGAGCGCCAGTAGAAAAAACCGAGGACAAAGAGGGTGCACAGCAGAACAATGAGTGCACCCAGTGTTATCTTTTCTTTTACAGAGAGGTTCATGAGCTGCCGGCAGTATCCTCAAATGAATCCAGACGGTATTTTCGGTAGACCACGAGCCCGATGAAGGAACTCAATATGAACAGGGTGGACGGCTCGGGCATGTTTGTGAGCGCCCCGACATTTGCCCTTCCGATATCAAC
>JAFGTK010000052.1 GCA_016934135.1 Deltaproteobacteria bacterium
ATTTCATAGCTGCCGTACTTTGCCTTCAGGGCATCGATGATCTCTTTGATGATCATGTTCTGGACATCTTCCGATTCCGTGAGGGTTTTTATGTCTGCGGGCAGGTTGTTTTTCTTCGCGTACTCTTCCAGGGCAAAAGGTTCAGGGACGATCATGCAGATGTTGTACGGCCTGTTGGCTCCCGAGATGACGGCGTTCTGGACATAGTGGTTCAGGCAGATATCCTCTTCCAGCGAGGCGGGGAAGACATACTTGCCGTTTTCGAGCTTGTACTGTTCCTTGATCCGGCCGGTGATCCACAGGAACCCGTCTTCGTCGATACGGCCCCTGTCACCGGTTCTCACGCCGCCGTCAGGGGTCATGACTTCTTTTGTCGCCTCGGGTTTGTTGTGATACCCTTTCATGACATTGGGGCCGTAACAGATGATCTCTCCATCATCAGCTCCTGGCTCTGACACGGATGTGTCGATGACCACCTTGATTTTGTCCATTACCGGGCCCACACTGCCGATCCTGAATTTTGTGGGGCCGTTCATGGTAATGCCGGGCACGGTTTCGGTCATGCCGTAGGCATCGTACAGGGGGATGCCGATGTCGTGGAAGAACCGGGAGATGTCGGGGTTCATGGCGGCACTGCCGGTCATAACGGCACGCAGCCTGCCGCCGAACAGATCGCGGATCTTCTGGAACACGATTTTGTCAATGATCTTGAACGTGAGGTTTACCATGAAGCTTGATTTGCCCTGTTCAGCGAGTTCCCTGCGCTCCTTGGCGGCTTCGACCCCGGCATCGAACAGGGCTTTCTTGAAACCGCCTTCTTCGTTTACCTTTGTCACGATCGTGTCGTAGACCTTGTTAAAGATACGGGGCACGGCAATAAGCATTGTCGGACGGATTTTCGCCATGTCGCTGATAACGGTATTGGTGCTTTCCATGAACCCCATGGAGGCACCCAATCCCGTGAAGGTATGGAGCTCTCCCAGGCCGAAGCAGTGTGCCCAGGGAAGCAGGGAGAGCGACCGGTCGTTGTGGTCATACCCCGGATAGGCCTTGACCCGGGCATGGTGATTGCTCGTCCAGTTCATGTGCATGAGCAGGACACCCTTGGGGTCTCCTGTTGTCCCGGAGGTGTAGACGAGAACGGCGACCTCCTCGGGGTCTGGATAGATGGACTTGACAGGATTCTGCTCGCCGGTTTTTTCCAGTTCGGACATGGTGTCGTTGCCTTCTCCAGGGATCAGGATAATCTTTTCCAGCGTGGGGATGCGGGAAGGGAAGTCCTTGATCTTTTCACGGATCTCGGGCTTCGACACGAAGAGTACCTTTACCGCACTGTCCTTGACGATGTATTCCCAGACCTGCACCAGCTCTGCTTCGTACATGGGGACAAAGAAGGCTCCGAGGCCCGCGGTGGCATAGTGCGCCACAGCCCAGTCCGTGCTGTTGTTGGAAATAATGCCCACGGCATCGCCTCTTTGAATGCCAAGGCCTGCCAGACCTGCTCTGAGGTTGTCGACACGGCGACCCACTTCACGGTAGGTCACCCATTCATAGTCGCCCCGGTTGTTCTTGGTGCCGAGAAAGGGCCTGTCAGAAAACTGCTTCACGCTGTTTTCAAATAATTCTACAAGATTATCCGGTTTGTCCAGTTGAAACTTGACCATGTACACCCTCCTATTCATTCATGGCGTATTCGCCGTTGAGCGTGGAAACGTAATTTTCCCAGACCTTGTTGTACTGTGTGGGGTTAGAAATAGCCTTGATGAGCATGATCTTTGTGCAGTAGTCGCGCTGATCGTCCTTTGAGCTGTGGTTGCCGTAGATCTGCAGGGCGAAGCCGGCGAAATCGCGCACCATGAAATCGAAGATCTGGTTCAGGACGTCCTTGTCGGTGTTGTCGAACTGAGCCTGCTCGAGGATGAGCTGGCCGTAGACCACGATGGAGAACATCTCGCCTACCGGCAGTGACCATGAGGGATCCATGTCCTGCACCTTGTCCGGGCCTGCCTTTTCCAGAAACTCCTTGAAGATGTTGATCTGGTCTATGAAGGCCGCAACGTTCGGCAGGTCTTTGAAGGCCTCGAACACCGGTTTGTAGTCGTGGAACTGGACCTTTCCCAGGCCCTTTGTGGGGCCCTGGTTGAACAGGAACAGGTCGTCCTTGTCGGAAAAGTCCGGTGCTTCAGGAGTATAGTCTGCCGGGTTGAAAAAGTAGTTTTTCATGAACTTGCGGATGAGCTGCACGTTTACGTGTACCGTGCCCTCGAGCTTGGACGGACCGCGCACATCTGCCGCAGCCATGTGGAAGATGGTGTCCTTTTCAAAGCCCCTGGCGGCAATTACATCCCAGAGCAGGTTGATAACCTCTTCGGACTGCAGGGTTACCTTCATCTTGCTTGTGGGATTGTAAAGGAGATAGCGCCTGTCATTCTCGCCTGCACCGCGGAAATAGTCGGTAGAGCGGCGCTGGTACATCTTCATGGCCACGAGACGCAGCCAGGCATCCATGAAATTCTTCTTTACGTGGGGCATATCCGTGACCTTCATGCCGTAGAGGATGCGGTTGGATGCATGGGTGATGGCCTCGTAGAAGCAGTGTTCGGAGATGCCGATGGAAGCCGGGCCGATGTTGAACTTGCCGATGTTGACCGTGTTCAGGGCGGAATCCCATGCGTGCGGTCCGCGGGAGAGGATGTCGTCTTCCGTGATGGGGTAGTCGTGGAGCGCGAAGTTGGAGACGTATTCCTGGTGCGAGATAACATTCTTTTTCAGTTCATAGGCCTTGTGGTGGTAGTTGGTCACAAAGAAGGTGTAGTCATCCGTGCCATCTTTGACCTTGCCCAGAGTGGAGACCATTTCTGCCTCGTTGCCGTTGCCGATGTAGTATTTTTCGCCGTTGGCGACGAAGGTCCCGTCACCCTTGGGCGTGAGAGCTGTTTCGGTTGAATAGATGTCGGCGCCGTGCGTTCTCTCGGAAAGCCCGAAGGCAAAGATTGCACCATCCTTGAGGAGTTTTGCAGCCTTTTTCTTGGCTGTTTCATTGGGACTCATCCAGATGGGACCGAGACCCAGAATGGTCACCTGGAAGCAGTACCAGTAGCCGAGCCCGTAGAAGGCGAGGAGCTCGCTGTACTCGCTGTTGCGGGCCGTGTCCCACCGGCAGTCCGGATCGCCGTCGGCATATTCCTTCGGGGTGAGCAGCTTGGCGAATATCTGCTCCTTCCCGAGGAAATCGACGAATTCGCGGTACCAGACCTTCTTGTTGTAATCGTCGAGCAGCTGCTCCTTCCCCATGTTTTCGAAAAATGCGATGGTCTTTTCCATGATTGCCTTTGAGCCCTCGTCTGCCATAAGTGTCTTGTACTTTTTTGGCTGGATCAAAAAATTCATTATACTCTCCTTTTTTATATTCTATGCATAGTTGAAGGGAGCACAAGGTCCTCCCTTTTCCGTGCAGAACCTGTCAGGGATATAGTAACCGATGCTTCGTGTACGATCAAGCCTTACAGGCAATGCCCGATGATTATCTTCCCGGTTGATCTAGAGCGCTGCCGGCACAGTAATTGAGATGCATCCGGCATAGTCCTCGTCCAGGAATGCAAAGGGGCAGATAAGCAGATTGCTGTAGAATTTCACATCCCCCAAATGATTTTATCGAGCGCTCAGCGCATTGAGGATATCGATGGACAAACTGTTGGCCGGAGCCGGAATGATCTGATCTCCGGACGGAATCTTTGCTGCAGCCCGGGCAGAGATGAGAATCCTGTTCCTGTAATCCCCTTGTTAAATCCTTCATTCGTGCCATGGGCCGTACTCCTGCGTGTTGGTTAAGAATAATGATGGTGATCACAGATGAGCAGGAGATGTGCCAGCAAGCAGAAGGCTCTAATATACTGTTATCAAACAATGTTAAGATATACAATAGATCAATATGCCAATATGTGGGCAGTTTGATGCCCATATATTGGCTTGACTCGGTCTGGTTCCAGGGGTAAGAACTGGACCCGGGGAGTTTTATATGGAAGATCTCGGCAATAACCACTGGCAGACGCTGGCCATTCTCAAGGCCATCGGCGAGCCTTTGAGCCCTGAGATCCTCTCCTCCCTTTTGCTGTTGAACGAGGAGCAGGTGCAGGTCTTCCTGCACCGCGGGATTGCAGAAGGGCTTGTCGCTGTCTGTAACGATGGGAAGATCACCCTTGTGCCTGATCTTCCGGCCAGGGTTTCCAGGCAGCTGGCGCGCATCAATACAAAAGAACATTTTTCCTCGCTGGTGGATACAATCCGCAGACTCTCCCTGCAGGATTCGTTGTCCGACAGGGCCCGGGTATCTCTCCTTTTTAGAGCCGGCCGCGACTTCGAAGCTGCTCTTCTGGCCGAAGAGGCTGCTCGCAGGGCCATCCGTGCCGGGAAGAAGGATGATGCCCTGGGCCTTCTGGAGACTGCCCTTGCTGCTGTGTCTCTCCGGACAGGAAGGACGGACTGGGATGCCCTGTTTCTTTCCATAACGAATGAACTCTGCCGCCTCAGGCTCAATCTGGTAAGGGACATTCAGGAAATCCCTGCGCTCCTCGATCAGGCATACCCCGTGGCGGAACGGATCGGTGACAAGCGGACCATGGCCCGCTGCGATCTGGTAATAGGCCTGTACAGGTATGTGTCGGGTAAAACCGCCGAAGGCCTCTCTCTCATAGGAGAGGGACTGAGTCAGACCGACGCCCTGGGTGATGAGGACATCTCAGAGATCTCATCTGAATTCCGCGGTATCTATTATTACCTTCAGGGTATGTACAAGGAGGCGGTGGAGAGCTTTGAATCTGTGATTCATATGGCCAGCCTCAAACCCGGAGAATCTACAGTTTCGTATCTGCCGGAGCACCTGGCATCGTCCTCGGCCCTGGGTTACTGCACTGCGCTGCTTGGTCAGTATCACCGGGCAATCGGCGTGCTCGGTTCGCACTGGCGCCGTTCACGTATAATGAAAGACGAGAAGAATACCTGTTTTTTTGAAGCCCTGCTCGGCATTGCGCTCATCATCATGGGCAGGAGGGGGGAGGCCCGCACTCACCTTGTTGCAGCCGAGAAGGCCGCTAGAGCCACCGGAAACATCCAGGCCCTTCATGTGGCACAAAAGGGTTTTGCATATTTCAGCTATTTCGAGGGAGACATGGATGCGGCCTATAGAATCACCAGAGAAACAGTATATGCCGATGCCATCGGCCCTCAGTACAACTGGCCCGTTACCCTGGAAATGCTCTATACCTTTGCAGTCAGGGGGTATCCCCCCATACCCTCATTCGGATTCGAGCAGGAAATGGCACGTGTCATTGCAGGGCCGAATCTTCACCTCAGGGGTGTGGCCCTTCGGCTCCGGGCGCTGCAGTCCAAATCAAGGGGGGATATGCCTGATGCGGTTCTCTCTCTGCTGGAAGCAAGCGAGGCGGACCTGCTCAAGACCGGCGACCCGGTCGAGCTGGCAAAGACCAGGGCAGAGATGGCGCGGATCAAGCTCGGCAAAGGTGACAGAAACGCGGCCCGCAATCTCGCTCTCATGGCATGGGAAGGAGTGGGCGGGTATGGACACGATCTCTTTCCTGACGACCTTGCCCCGCTTCTGCGAACAGGGGCTCAGCAGAAGGAGCCCGGCAGGAATGCAGACATTCTGGACAGGTTCATGGATCTGATGGACGAATTTGTTCCCAGTATAGACCGGGACGAACTCCTCACTCGCCTTGTCTCGACTGCAAGCAGGTTTTTCGATGCAGAACGCGGCGGCCTGTTCTGGTTCCCGCGCTTGAAAGGGGTGGGGCGGCCTGCGTTGAGGGCATCATACAACCTCGACAAGACAGAGGTTTTTTCAGAATCCTTCCGATCCAGCCTGGGTCTCGTGTTCAGGGCCTACCGCAACACCGAACCCCTTATCCTTCGAGCGGATCAGGCAGGCGCTGAAAACAGCGAAGAGCATAACACGCTGGCCGTCATCTGCCTGCCCGTCAAGGTGGCAGGGATATTTCAGGGTGTGTTTTATATGGACAATTCCTACATCGATCCAGGCAGTGATGTCATCAACCGGGATATGGCCATCAGAATTTCTCGTCATCTGGGCATTTCCATCGACCGTATCTTCCATTACACCGGCCTGATAGAGGCTGACCGGTCTGTTCCTTTCTCTTTGAGAGCATTTACCGAGGGGTCTTTGTCGCCCGATGGCATCATCAGCGAAAGCTCTGTCATGAGCGACGTGCTCTCCCAGGGGGATCGGGTTGCCGCTACAGATGCGACAGTGCTCATTACCGGAGAAACCGGGGTAGGCAAAGAACTGCTGGCACGAATGATCCATAATGCAAGCAGGAGAAGGAACGGGCCGTTCGTGGTGGTCGATCTGGCTGCGGTTCCGGAGACCCTGGTAGAGAGCGAGCTTTTCGGCCACGAAAAAGGGTCTTTTACCGGTGCGGACCGACAGAAATCCGGACGGGTGGAACTGGCTCATACCGGCACGCTCTTCATTGATGAAATCGGTGATGTGCCCCTGTCTGCCCAGGTGAAGCTTTTGCGGGTCATCCAGGAAAAGAGCTTTACCCGTGTGGGCGGTACCCGTACCATTGCATCGGATTTCCGGCTCATAGCAGCCACCAACCGCGATCTCGCACGCGATGTGGCAGACGGCAGGTTCAGACAGGATCTCTACTACCGCCTGAACGTTGTTTCCCTTGTTCTGCCCCCGCTGAGGAAGCGCGGTGAAGACATCATTCTTCTGGCAAAAGAATTCCTGGGACAGTATGCCAGGAAATATCACCGGGAACTGCCTGAACTTATCGACAGGGACATATCGGCTCTTATGACCTATTCATGGCCGGGTAATGTGAGGGAGCTGAAAAACGTCATGGAGCGGACAGCGATTCTATCTACCGGGGACAGGCTTCAGCTGAACCTGCCTTCCTCATCCTCCGAAGAGCCGGATCAGGCGTTCATGGGAAGACCCACCATGGATGAACTCCAGCGCCGCTACATCTCATACGTGCTCACGCTCACGGGCGGACGCATCGGTGGCCGGGGAGGGGCTGCAGAGATCCTTGGAATGAAACGTACCACTCTGCAGGCACGGATGATGAAGCTCGGGATCCGACAGGTGAATATCAAAGAAGCATAAACCGCAGCAGACAGGCAGGTATTCAGATATATCCAGCCCTATTTCTCTGGCACGCTGCTTCCTTGTAATATTGCCCGCGAACTTGTCTTCATCATCAGCGTCCTTATTTTATTAAGGAAGAGTACCGCATGAAAATGCAGCATGGCAAATTACTGCAGGAGGTGAACAGGCGTGAATGTTTTTAATCGAAA
>JAFGTK010000053.1 GCA_016934135.1 Deltaproteobacteria bacterium
TCACTGGGTCCCAGCGTGATCCTGCGCTGATCAGGGTCGATCTCTTCGACAAGAACCATGATGCGTTCGCCCTGGGCCATTTTTTCAATGCTTGAAGGATCATGGAACCTGCTGATCCTGGATTTCGGCAGCAGCCCGGTGATGCCGGGCTCCAGGGTTATGAAGAAACCGAACCGTTCCTTTTTTTCAATGATCCCTTCGACAGCCTGATCGACCTTATATTTATCCACTGCATCAATCCATGGATCACCTTCCGCATCCTTCATGCTGAGAGAGATACGCTTCTTTTCAGGATCGATCTCCTTGACCATGACATCTACCGTTTCTCCAACCGAAACGATGTCCTGGGGTTTGTTTACCCGCTGTTTGTAGCTTATCTCGGATATGTGAACCAGGCCCTCGATACCGGGCTCGATCTCGACGAAGCATCCATAGTCCATGCATCTGGTTACCCTGCCGCGTGTTTTGTCGCCGGTTTTGAACCTCTTGAGTATGCTTTCCCATGGATCTTCCCCGATCTGTTTCATGGACAGGGAAAGTTTTTTCTCGCCTGATTTATTGTCTGTCTGGATATCGATGATCTTTACCGTAACCGTATCACCGGCCTGCAGGACTTCATCGGGGCTGTTAAGCCGCGACCAGCTCATCTCCGAGATGTGAACCATGCCCTCGACACCGGGGATAAGCTCAATGAATGCGCCATAAGGCATAAGGGTGTTTACCCTGCCTTTATGGACCGTTCCGATGGAGAGAGTATCAAGGAACTCCTTCTTTTCCTTTTTCTGCTCCTGCTCGAGAAGGACCCTTCTGGAGACTACAATGTTTTTGCCTCCTTCTTTGAGTTCAGTGATAAGAAATCGAAAGGTTTTTCCCACATAGTCCTCGGGCTGCTCCACATAGACGGTGTCTATCTGGCTGATGGGGCAGAAGGCCCTTCTTTTGATCACATCTACGCTGAAACCGCCCTTTATGGTCTCTGTTACTCTGCCTTCGACAGGCAGCGCCTGCTCATAGGCATCTTGAAGCATGTTCTGTCCGCCGATACCGGAAAGTGCTCGGGAAAGCCTTATTTCTCCTTCCCGTATAGAGACAACGTACAATTCAATGGTATCTCCCACAGCATAAGGGAGATCGCCGTTTTCATCGATAAGTTCCTGCGAATCCACAACACCGTCTATCTTGCGGCCGGTATCGACGAAGATGCTTTCCTTTCCAATGGATATAATCGTTCCGGTTATCTTGTCGCCTACCCGGATCGCATTGTCAGTGTCCGGGGAGTATGCATCCAGAAGATCAGCCATGGTCTGCTGATCATGATCAATGGGTTTGTCCGACATGGATCGTTCTCCTTATGGTATGTTTAAGGCTACGCGATGGTATAGAAAAAAATATTAGGAGTAAAGAACAATAATGCTTATTCCTTGTAAAAGTAATGATTCCGGGGCTGCGCGAAATTATCGGGCCTGCACCTGATTCGGGTCTTCCCGTTTTTTATAACTGCTGTATGGTCAGATTATCCGGTTATCAATCACAAGCACTGCCTTGCCCCGGTCAACCGGTATGCTCCCCGGCTCATGGAGATCAACCTCATGGGTGATGAGAACCTCGTCCTTTTTCATTGTCCCGGTACATGCATCTATCCTTGTATACACCCTGCAGCAGGGAGACGCATTATGCATCAAACAAACAGTAATGTCTGTGCGTAGGACTAATTCTCGGCCGCAGGTGCAGGTGCAGCTGGGACAGCTGCAGGTGCGGCGCTGGAAGCATCCTGCGCAGGCTGTGCCGGTGCTGCAGGTACGGCAGTATCGGTAACCTTCTGGGTATCCATGATGCTCTGCGTCGGTTTTTCAAAGGCGAAATAGCCCAAGGTCAACGAGGTAACCATAAAGACAATTACAAGAACCCGTGTTGCCTTGTTCAGAAAATCGGCCGGGCCGGCAGAACCGAACAGTGCCTGGCTTCCCGCCCCTCCGAATACAGCGCCGATATCGGCACCCTTGCCTGACTGCAAGAGTACGGAAATGATCAATAAGACCGATACGGTAATATGAACAGTTAACAAAACTCCATACATTGTTTTTTCATCCTTTAAATCGTAATATTCTCTCAAACGATGCCGCTTCAAGGCTTGCTCCGCCTACAAGGGCTCCGTCGATATCATCTTTTGCCATGAGCGCATCGATGTTTTCACCTTTTACGCTCCCACCGTAGAGAATCCGCATGCCTTGAGCGATCTGTGACCCGAACAGGTCGGTAATGACTTTTCTGATGTATGCATGTACCTCCTGCGCTATTTCAGGTGTAGCTGTCTTGCCGGTGCCGATAGCCCATACCGGTTCATACGCTATAACGAGCGTGGCTGACATTTCCGTGCTCAGGCCTTTGAGTCCCTGCCTGATCTGTGACCCGATCACTTCGAAGGTTTTGCCGGATTCTCGCTGCCCCAGGGTTTCACCCACGCATACAATCGGGACCAGATCGGCCTTGAGCGATGCGAAAAGCCGTTTGTTCACGGTTTCATCGGTCTCAGAAAAGAACTGCCTGCGTTCCGAATGGCCCAGGATGGCATAGTCGGCCCCGATGCTTTTCAGCATAGGAGCGGAGATTTCGGCAGTATACGCGCCCTGATCCTCCCAGAAGACATTCTGTGCGCCGACCATGACCGGAGACCCTTCACACGCCTGTGCAAGTGCCTGGATATAGACATAAGGCGGGCATATGAGGATGTCGGTATCCTTGATATCAGATACACCCGGTATGAAATCATCGGCAAAGGTTCCAACCTCGTCGAGGCTCTTGAACATCTTCCAGTTGCCTGCTATCAGCGGTTTTCTCATAAAATTTTCCTAAGCTTCAAGTGATGTCACGCCCGGCAGGATCTTGCCTCCAAGCATCTCCAGAAAGGCCCCGCCTGCTGTGGATACAAAGTCTATCTTGTCCATGGCGCCACTCTTATGCAGTGCAGCATCTGTATCACCCCCGCCCACAATGGTCAATGCCTTTGACGAAGCGATATTCTTTGCTATCTCCATCGTCCCCGCTGAGAAGCTCTCGATTTCGAAGACCCCCATAGGCCCGTTCCACACAATGGTGCCGCATCCGGCAAGGGCCTCACCAAACAGAGTTATGGATGCCGGACCTATGTCCAGACCCATAAGATCTGCCGGGATCTCCTGGATCGTTTTCACCAGTACTTCCTGATCTTCCTTTGCCGCTGCCGCACAGAAGCAGTCGACAGGGAGATAGAGCTTCACGCCTTTTGCCCGAGCCTTTTCCATAATAGCCCTGGCTGTTTCGATGAGATCGTCTTCAACGATGGAATTCCCGATCTCCTGTCCCAAAGACCTGATAAAGGTAAAGGCCATACCGCCGCCGATAATGATCTTGTCCACCTTGTCCACGAGATTCTCCAGGACTTCGAGCTTGCCGGATACCTTTGCCCCTCCGACTACCGCAGCAAAAGGCCTGCCAGGATCCTTGAGTGCCTTTCGGATATGCTCTACCTCACGGATCATGAGAAATCCGGCGGCTTTTGCATGGATGTAATCGCAAACACCGACATTCGAGGCATGTGCGCGGTGGGCGGTAGCAAAGGCATCGTTCACAAAACAGTCGCCCAGTTCTGCAAGCCCTTTTGCAAAACCCGGCTCGTTCTTTTCTTCTTCAATATGAAATCTTAAGTTTTCCAGGAGCAGGACATCTCCCGGTTTCAGGTCATTTACCATGGATTTTACGGTTTCCCCGACACAGTCGGGTGCCATGTTCACGCTTGTTCCCAGCAGTTCCGAGAGCCGGCGTGCAACCGGTACAAGGCTCTTTGTCTTTACTACTTTTCCCTTGGGTCGTCCAAGGTGAGACATGAGAACAACCCTTGCTCCCTTCTCCACAGCGTATTGGATGGTGGGAAGGGCTGCCTTTATGCGTGCATCATCTGTAATATTGCAGTCTTCATCAAGCGGCACGTTGAAATCTACCCTGATGAGCACCCGTTTTGCTTTCAAGTCCAAATCTTTTATGGACTTAATACCCATAGTGTCCTCCTTGTGCTGTATGTATATTCAGTGATAATAACACGCAGCTGTTTTCAGGAAAAATGATTATTTAGCCGGAGACATACCTTTTGCCAAAATCAAATCCTTTACAAACTGTTCTTTCTCCCAGTAAATATGAATTTGTATATTATCAAGATGGAATATCTGTCAATCAGAAGATTGCCCGCAGAAAAGCTGTGGGGATACATTATATTCTCTCCCCTCGGGGAGAGGGAGCAGGTGAGGGAGGAATAAAGATAGCTTTCTGATACAACAAAGCTTTCTGCGGGGTATCTCATTTTTGGGATTTCATGATGAACGGCGATAGACAAATAGGACCGAAAGTAAGCGATACCCTGGGCGGTCAATTCAGAATCCTCATAGGTAACCTGATAAGGGGAAATGAAAAGAAGGCTCAGGCTATTGCACAAAAGGCAGTAAACGGGACCGGTGATGCCGGTAAAGCCGTTGCTGCCCAGAGCCTTATTGAGTACATGGCTCAGGCTCAGGCCCTGAAAAATGCGATGATCAATACACCCTCGATCATACCTGGGGTCGGGACCTTTTTCTCTTTCTGGCTGGTGGGGCTTGAAGACTTTTTTCTCCTGGATCAAAGCGTAAAGGTAATCCTTGCCCTGTGCAGGCTTGAAGGGATCCCTGTTGAGAGAAAACATCAGGCCCTGGAAGATTTCATAATCCAGATCCTCGGGCAGACTTATGGGATTGCAGATAAAGGAAAAGAATCAAACACCAGGTCCATCAGCAATGATTTTATGATCAGAATGCTTCCACGCAAGTATGCAAATATGATGATGAACAAGGGCGTACATAGGGTCGTAAGAAGGATACTGCCCTTCAAGAGACGTTCAAGGCTTCTCCCTGTCGGGCTCGGTCTTGCTATGTCTGCATATAATGCATATGACAGGATCGTTGCCGTGGGACGATTAACCCTCAGGAATATGGGAAAATTCAGGCAGGATGTCGGGATGAGTGATGATCCTGAATAAAGTCCCTGCCGGCAAATCCTTATCAGAGCCGATAGATCTCTTTGTCCCAGATCTTTACCCAGTTTCTTTTAAGGACCTCTGTTGCTACCTTGACATTGTCCACCTCGAGAATGACAATGGGATTGCTTGCCCTCCCGATATAGGGATACAGGGTAATGGCATTTATCTTTGCATCGCGAAGCGGCTTGAGCACCGCATTCATACCGCCGGGATGATCAGGCATCTCGACAGCCAGAACATCTGTCTCAATATAGGGTATCTCCTCGGAACTTAAGGCATTCTTTGCTTTTTTCGGGTCATCCACCACTATGCAGATGGACGAAATCTCGGTAGTCTCCTGTCCCACCGAGATGGCCCGGATATTGACACCGTGTTTTCCCAGGACATCACTTAGATACGAGAGCTTGCCCGATACATTTGCAGTCTCTAAACGGAGTTGTTTGATAGCCATGTCCTATTTCTCCTTCGAAAAAAAATCGCACCCTATCTGTAAGGCCTCTATGTTTTTGTCTTTGAATTTGGCTTTGGATTTTCCCAGCATCTCGGCCATGTTGTCAATAATGGTCGAGAGCTTGACCTGGTGGGTCCTCGACACAAAGGCCCCGAGCATGATCATGTTGGCATAACGTTCTCCCACGCTTTTTATGGCGAGATCGTTGACCGGTATCTCAACTACTTCGATATCGCCCCTTATGGGTCGGTCGGTTACGATGGATGTATTCAGAAAAACCTCGCCGCCTGCAACGATCTGGTTCTGAAGCCTTCCGAGCGACAGGCCGTCCATGATTACCAGGTAGTCGGGCGAGGATGCCACGGGAGATGCGATTTCCTCATCGGATATTGCGATCGTACAGGACGTGACCCCTCCGCGCATCTCGGCACCGTATGAAGGCAGATAGGTTACATGGTGATCCTCGAGCATTGCCGCCCAGGCAAAGCATTGACCCGAGAACAGAATGCCCTGTCCGCCGATACCGCTCATGACAGTCTTTTGAAGCATAACTAGGAATCCTTTTTTTTAGCTGTAATATCTTTCATTACCCCGATGGGATATTCCTTCTCCATCTTCTCTTCCAGGTATATAAACGAATCCTTGGGTGAAACCTTCCAGTTTGTTGGGCATGGAGAGAGCACCTCGACCAATGAGTAACCAAGCCCTGCCATTTGAACCTCGAGCGCCTTTTTGATGGCCTTTTTCGTTGCCATGATCTTGGCAGGCGTGGCCAGAGAGGTCCTTGTGACGTATGCTGCCCCGGGAAGGGTGCCGATCAGCTCTGTTATCTTGAGAGGATGCCCCTCGACCTCCGGGCTCCTCCCATACGGGGATGTCGATGTTTTCTGTCCCAGCATGGTTGTCGGAGCCATCTGGCCTCCGGTCATGCCGTAGACGGCATTGTTCACGAATATACTGGTAATCTTTTCTCCCCTGTTTGCTGCATGAAGGGTTTCTGCAGTACCTATGGCGGCCATGTCGCCGTCGCCCTGATAGGTGAAGATGATCTTTTCCGGATTCGCCCTTTTCATGCCTGTTGCTATGGCGCAGCCTCTGCCATGTGCCGACTCGCATACGTCTATGTCGAAATAGTTATAGGCCAGTACTGCGCAGCCGGCCGGAGGAATACAGATGATCCTTCCCTGCAGGTCCATCTCGTCAATAAGTTCGCACACAAGGCGGTGAATAATTGAGTGACCGCAGCCCGGGCAGTAATGAAAAGGCGCAGGTTTGAGGCATTTCGGTCTGGTGTATATCGTTTTCATCTATAACTCCTTCTGCAGCCAGTACCGTTCGATAATCCGGGCGATCTCCTGGGGGGCAGGTACAATACCTCCTGGTCTTCCATAGAATTCGCACGGTATCTTACCCTGCACGGCCAGACGGACGTCATCTATCATCTGCCCGGTACTCATCTCGAATACCAGGAAAATCTTGCTCTTTTTTGATATATTGATTACTGCCTCGTCAGGGAACGGCCACAGGGTGATCGGCCTGAGAAGGCCGACCTTCAGTCCCTCGCTCCGGGCCCGTTTTACTGCCCCCTTTGCGATGCGAGCCGCTGTTCCATAGGCGATGATAGTCATCTTTGCATCATCTGTCATGAACTCTTCCCACTGGGGCAGTTCCTGTTTCATGAGGTCGTATTTGCGCTTGAGTTTCCAGTTATGCTCCTCCATCTCTCTTACATCGAGAACGAGAGACTTGATGATCCGTGAAGGCCTTCCCTCAGCGCCGTCCAGTATATAATCCTTCGGGGGCAGTTCATCCTCGGGCTTGTTATATTCGCGGACTATGATAGGCTCTACGATCTGCCCCATCATACCGTCTCCAAGTATCATGACCGGTGTCCGGTATCCGTCCGCCACATCGAATGTGAGCATGGTGATATCGTAGAGTTCCTGGACAGATGCAGGCGCATAAACAGGCATGCGGTAGTCTCCATGACCCCCTCCGCGGGTAGCCTGGTAGTAGTCGCCCTGGCTCGGGGCAATATTGCCCAGCCCGGGACCGCCCCTGTTGATGTTGACGATTACCGCCGGAAGTTCCAGCGCCGCCAGGAAAGAGAGCCCTTCCTGCTTCAGGCTTATGCCGGGAGAAGACGAACTCGTCATGGCCCGTGCCCCTGTTGCTGCGGCTCCAAGGACCATATTGATGGATGCTATCTCGCTTTCGCCCTGAAGAAAGACCCCGCCTACCTCAGGCATCCTCCTGGACATATATTCGGGGATCTCGTTCTGAGGGGTGATGGGATAACCGAAGTAACATCTGCATCCGGCCTGAATAGCAGCCTCTGCGAGGGCATCCGTGCCTTTCATGAGAACCTTGTTATTCACGGTACACCTCTATCGAGACTTCAGGACACATAACAGCACACAGAGCACATCCCCTGCAGGAATCCTTGATAAATTCCGCCGGGTGGTATCCTTTGTCATTGAGTCCTTCGGACAGCCGTATGGCCTCGTCAGGACAGACAGTTATGCATAGCTCACAGGCTTTGCACAATCCTTGATCGATAACGATTTTTCCTTTTGCCGCCATAATATTGTGCACGCTCTTTCTTAAAGTTGGACCGTTATGTAACATCAAAACACTTTTCTGTACAGAAAAGTTTTAAGAAGGGTTTAATGAAAATTAATGAAAATTTAAAACCCATCCTCTTGAAATTCATCGGACATGCCCTATTAGAATGTGAGAAAAAAAACCCAATGGAGGTAAATGATATGTTAAGAACAACAAGATCCTTGTCAGGATGGAACCCGTGGCGGGAGATGGACAGACTTGAACATGAGATGGGCAGCATATTTTCCGGATTAGGTACAGGCCGTTCAATAAATTTCCCGCCGATCAATGTGTTTTCCTCTGAGGATGATGTGGTCATCACGTCTGAGATCCCGGGTATAGATCCTGCGGACATCGATCTGTCCGTAACCGGTGATACCCTTACCATCAAAGGGAACCGTAAACCGCACGAACTTGCCGATAATCAGACATGGCATCGCAGAGAACGCGGAACAGGCAGCTTTTACAGGACCGTTACGCTCCCGTTCAATGTGGACGGCAAAAAGGTTGAAGCGGATTACACCAAAGGCGTCCTCAAGGTCACACTTCCCCGCGCAGAGGCTGATAAGCCGAAAAAGATAACGGTCAAGACCGTGTAAAAAACGGAGGTGATTGTTATGGCAACTGAAAAGAAGAACATTACAAATACAAAAGAGTCAGCGGATTCTGTGGTAACCGAGAAGACCAAGAATACTGCAACATATATCCCGAATGTGGATATATCGGAGACAAAAGAGAGCCTGGTCATCTTTGCCGATATTCCGGGAGCAACAGAGGATAGCATACAGGTGACCCTGGACAATGATATCCTTACCATCGATGCAAGGGTGGCACCGGAGACAATAAACGCTCATAAACTCACATACCGGGAATATGGCGTCGGCGATTACTCCAGGGCCTTTACCATCAACGAGTCAATCGACCGTGAGAAGATCGAGGCAAAGATAAAGGACGGGGTGCTCCGCATCGTACTACCGAAGGCAGAGGCTGCAAAGCCGAAAACAATCCCTATCCACAAAGGGTAATAAATAAGGAGGTGTAGCTATGGCAATGAAGTATATGGCTCCGTGGAGATGGGCGAGGAGAGGTCTACCCGTCAGCCGGGAGACCGAGGGCTTGCCCGTAGATATGTTCCAGAGAGAGATGAACCGGCTGTTCGATGATTTCTTCAAGGGGTTCGGCATGAAGCCGTTTACCGAAGAAATGGAGTCCTTAGGCGGATTCAACCCGCAACTTGATATGACCGAGGATGAAAAATCCGTGCAGGTTACCGCAGAGCTGCCGGGTATGGATGAGAAGGACATCGAGATCAATCTGAGCAGGGATACCCTTACGATCAAGGGAGAGAAGAAGGTTGAATCCGAGAAAAAGGATCAGGAAGCATATTATATGGAGCGATCCTTCGGATCGTTCAGCAGGGTAATCCCAATGCCCGCAGATATTGATCCGGACAAGGCAGAGGCGACCTTCAAGAAAGGCATCCTTAATATTACGCTGCCGAAGCTTGTCGCTGAAAAGAAGGCCCAGAAAAAGATCCAGATCAAGAGCTCATAACCTCTAAATAAAGCCCTGTTAAGCTCAAAAGGGGGTGCATGCCACCCCTTTTTTTGTGCA
>JAFGTK010000054.1 GCA_016934135.1 Deltaproteobacteria bacterium
AGGTAATCATTGAGCGTAACATCGGGGATATTCTTCTCACCCATATAGATGTGCAGATCGCTGCCGCCAAGGTCAAGATCCACCACCGCTGTTTTCAAGCCCGAGGCCGCCATCAGCAGACCCATGTTCGCTGCCAGGAGACTTTTGCCGATCCCGCCCTTGGCCCCGCCCACGGCAATAATGCGGCCTGCTCCTTTGTGCTCCTCTTCCGGACAGCATGACTTGCGTCCGAAACACGCGGCCAGGTACTCATAGGCATGATTGACGTTTTCCATATGGTGGACCAGGCGTTTGATCACAGAGCCAGGCTTTTCCTGGTGCTTGTCCGGGTGATAGCGGAATACATTGCTGCGATAGGCCTTGTGCACCTGCTCCCAGGTGAGTGCTTCGATGAAAGGATACCGGAGTCTCTGGCGGCCCGGGGAGGCCACAGCATGCGGTCTGAGGGCATCGGTATTCATGAAAACATGACAGCAGGCCCGCTGGATCCGTTTCAGATCGCTTTGGGCATATCGTTCAGGTCTGACCATGGCACTGTTCTCCGTTGCATATTGTTTGCAGCTATCTTATCGGAATTGCGGCATGGCGAGATTAATTTATACAAGCTTCAGGGAGAGGTTCCGGATTGCCTGTGCCGGCAGTAGAGAGGATCAACGATCAGCATTGCTATATCAAATCGAGATGCGGCTTCTACAGACTCCGGAATGGTTATAAGACGATAGCCTGCCAGGCTTCGTAGACCGTATGCCGGGACTCAAGCCTGCGACAGAAGAACCTGCGTGTTGCAGACAACATAAGAAGGGGGCAGAACAGATTATACTATTGCTTGAAAAATCATGAACAATGGTTATTCTGTGCAGAAATTCTGTATAGTGCATCTTCCCTCCCTTATTGCGGCATCTGTCCGGGGGAATGGAAAGAAGAAGACGGGTTTGCAGCAGCAGGGTAGCTCCTGCTGCTTTTTCTCGCAGTTCAAGTTTTCATGGGCATCCGGGCCGCGTGAGGAGTTGAGAAAGGAATAAGGTTCATGATCTTCATCATCCCTGCTTATTCATGCAGCGTTACACCCCCCCCGTCTTTGAGCATCCTTGACATTACCGGATGCCTGCATATATTCTTTACTACAACTTAATTGTTTTTTCTGACTGCTCCGCAGTCCTTACATTACCGGATGCCGACGAGGTCGGCTGAATTTCATATCAAGGAGGAAGATCATGAAACCAATAGGCCCTCTGATGTGGGAACACAGGCTCATTGAAAAGATGCTGTCGCTGTTTGAAAAAGAAATCCGGAGGATCAGTGATACATCGAAGGTGGATCCGCTTTTTATCGACGCAGCAGTGGATTTTATCAGGACATATGCAGACCGCACCCACCATGGGAAGGAGGAGGATATTCTCTTTGAGAGGCTTGCAGGAAAAGATCTCTCCTCTGAACATGCACGGATCATGAACGAACTCATCGAAGAACACAAATACGGCAGAAAGACGGTGAAAGATCTTGTCGCGGCAAAAGAGCACTACCTTTCAGGTGCTGATGCCGCAAATGAGATCATCGAGCACATGAAGGCACTGGCCGACTTTTACCCGAAGCATATCGAAAAGGAAGACAAACAGTTCTTTTACCCGTGCATGGAGTATTTCAGCAAAGAAGAACAGGATGCAATGCTTGAAGAGTTCTGGGATTTCGACAGGAAAATGGTGCACGAAAAATACAAAAGCCTGGTCGAAGAGCTGGAAGGCGGAAAGATTTCATGGTCTCCGCCCGGGATGAACGTTTGATGCATCGCAACAATTCCCAATTATTTCAATAAGATTGACAAGATGCTGCTGGTTCCTGGCCGCAGGCATTGAGAGTTTTTCTCAAGCTGTGCAGATATTTTGTCACAGCCTGTGATGTCGGTTGTATAATAACAGTATGATGTACAGAAAAAACAGCACTATGTACGATCCATTCATCGAGGATGCATCAGCCGACGGCCATGACGCCGGTCTTATCCTTAAGGCCCTGGATGGAAATGCAGATTCCCTGGAGGAACTCATCATCAGCCACCAGGCATGGATTTATAACATCGCGTTCAAGATGATCATGGACCATGACGATGCCAGCGACATCACCCAGGAGATCCTGATAAAGATCATCACGAACCTTGCCTCGTACGATCCGGAAAAAGCGGCGTTTAAGGCCTGGGTGTACAGGATTGTCGTGAATCACGTGCTGAACATGAAGAGAAAAAAGTTCGAAAAGAGGATCCACGACTTTGATGCCTATGTATCCATAATCGAGAGACTGCCCGACGACAGCACGTATAACAGGCCGGATGCAGGGATCCTCGCCGAGGAGATCAAGACAGGCTGCATGATGGGAATGCTCATGTGCCTGAAGCGTTCCGAGAGGATGGCCTTTCTGCTGGGCGCCGTGTTCGCGGTCAATGATGAAGCGGGAAGCGATATTATGGGCATCACCAGGGTAAATTTCCGGCAGATGCTTTCCAGAAGCAGAAAAAAGGTGTTCAATTACATGAACGGGGTCTGCGGCCATATAAACCCCGACAACCCATGCCGCTGTTCCAAGAAGGTGAAGTCTTTTCTGAATCTGGGAATGATTGACCCGGCAAGGCTCAGGTATCACCGGCAGGAATCCCGGGCAGTAAAGGATGTGATCGGATCGCGCCTCATGAATTTCCAGCAGTCCTATTATGAACCCTTTATCAGGCAGTTCAGGGAGCAGCCCTTTTACGATCCTCCGGACATTGCGCCCTGGCTGCAGGAGATACTGAAACATAAAGAGTTCAGAGAACTCTTCAACCTCGATGAGGAATAAGAACAACAGGAGAATAGCAGATGAACGACATGAGACCTAAGGTCGCGAAGTCATTTCGCATGGAGATGGTGGGGACCGGACTGTACCGGAGTCTCTCATCCCAGTACAGGAAAATCGAGCCCGAACTGAGCCAGAGGTTCCAAACCTTTGCCGGTCATGAATACATGCACGGCAGGCTGTTCGGACAATATTTCCAGAAAACCTACGGCAAAACCCTGCAGGGCGAGAGATTCTGGATCTTCATGGGCAGGGTAGCAGCAGTCATGATGAGGGCCATGCCCTTACAGAAAAAGATGAAAAAGCTCAGCATCATAGAAGCTCAGGCGGTTGCCGACATAGAAAAGGTACTGGCCGTATCAGGTGATGACAGGCTGCATAAGATTATGAAGACGATACTGCCGGACGAGAAGGCCCATGCAGGTCTATATCGTGAAGTCTTCAACACCCTGTAAACCAAAGACAACCAATCAGGAGGAAAACCAATGACGAAAAAAAAGATTGCCATGTGTATCTGTATCCTAGCGTTTGTCTCGGCATGCGCTTCGCAGGGTGTAAACAGACAGTCCATGAATACCGGCTCGCAGGCCCATGATTTTACGCTGTCTGACCAGGACGGTAACATGGTGAGTCTCAGCGAGGTGCTTCAGGAGTACAAGGGCGCTATCGTCGCCTTTTATCCGAAGGACGACAGCAGGTATTGAACGAAAGAATTTGTTGAGTTTCAACAAAACATCAGCCGGTTTGAATCAAGGAAGGTCAAGGTTCTGGGTATAAGCGTGGATTCCGTGGAATCCCACCGGGAGTTTATCTCCAAGCACTCGCTCGACGGCATCACCCTGCTTTCCGACACCGACGGGTCGGTCGCGAAGCTCTATGATGCATACCACCGGCTTTTTGGGGTAGCGGGCAGGGTATACTTCCTCATCGACAGCGACAGGAGAATCATATACCAGAAGAAACAGAGGATATTTCCTCTGAAGGACCAGACAGAAACACTCATGAAACAGATCGATGAGCATATTCAATGAAAGATGACGATTCTGCAAGTCAGGTGAGCCCTGTTTAGTATTTCCCTTCTTTTCGATATTTTCCCGATGCCTCGCGCCTATTGCCTTTATTTGCTATTCCAACACCTTTGTTTTTCTCGATTAATACGATTTTATCAGATTCCAGAATACATCACTCCAGTAAATTCATACCCGGTTCTGAGTATCTGTTTTTTCTGTTATCATAAGAAAGACTACAGCAACTGACCATTTTGGGCTATATACCCTTATGGGTTGGATGGATCAAGGAGATGAATCGTATGAACGTGCTGATACTGTATTTTTCAGCTACAGGAAACACAGCCAGAATTGCCAGGGTAATTGAAGAGAGTTTCTCGGAGCTCGGAGCCAGGGTCACCATGTCTGATATCACCCCCTTTGCATGCAGACAGCACAAGATCGATCTTGAACCGTATCAGGCGGTGATGGTTGGCGTGCCTATTCACTCCTGGAGAGCCCCCAGGGTTGTGAGAGAACTGCTGAGAACCCTGGACGGAAAAGGCAGAAAATGCTCCATGTTCTTCACCTATGGCGGGTTCGGCGTCCACCCGGCCCACTATTCTACAAGACAGATCCTGCAGGAACAGAACTTTATCGTTGTTTCATCCGCGGAATTCTTAGGCGCCCACACCTTCAATATCGGCGGATGGAAGGCGATGGAAGGACGGCCTGATGAATCCGATTATGCCCTCGCCAGAGAATATGCCTCTAGGACGTATAAACGATTCACCGGTGAAGATGATGGTATCCTCCTGGAACTGGAAAAGACAGGGTATACGGAAGAACAGCTTGATTCCATAGAAAGATTCAGGTTCAATGTGCTTACGCAGCTCCCGACCCGGGGCGGCCAGGAATGCAGCATGTGTTGTGCCTGCGAAGACATGTGCCCCACTGGTGCATTTTGCGCCGAATCAGGTGGAGCTGACAAGGATAAATGCATCGCATGCCTGGCATGTGTAGCC
>JAFGTK010000055.1 GCA_016934135.1 Deltaproteobacteria bacterium
GCTCACCTGGGATGCATTTGAATCCAATGAGGAGGATACCGTATCTAAATGAGTGAGCCAATTGATAAACTCTCTGTTCCTGCACTGGTTGCTGAAATTAAGCATGGCGATACCGTTGCCATGGGGGAGATTGTGAAACGGTATTCAAACAAGGTATACAACCTGGCCTTCCATCTGACCAGGGACGCATCCGCGGCAGAAGAGATCATGCAGGAAGTCTTTCTTACCGTGATATCAAAGATACATACCCTGACAAACGAGGCATACTTTGCAACATGGCTGTACAGGGTCACCACAAATGCAGCATACGGATTTCTCCGCAAGGAAAAAAAGTTCGCGGAACAGACCTCTGTCGATGACATGAACCATGAACAGTCCGTGACATATGACTGGTCCACGTTGCCCGATGACGTATTACTCTCCGAGGAAAGCAGGGCAATGCTCAGGGACTCGATCGACACATTGCCTGATACCATGCGTACTGTTGTTATCATGAAGGACGTGGAGGGTTTGAAAAACGAGGATATAGCACAGGCACTGGGTTTGAGCGTCCCGGCAGTGAAATCGAGGCTGCACAGGGGAAGGCTCATCTTGAGAGAGATCCTTTCAGATTACTTCAGAAAATATTCTGATCCTTCAGGAGAAGGCAAATGAATTGCAGGATATGTTCCAAACTCCTACAGGAGTACCTGGAGAATACAATTTCCGAGGAACTCATCAACGACTTGAACCGCCATTTACAAGACTGTGAGCGGTGCAGAATATTCTTCAAGACATACTCCCTGACCATAACCCTGTCACGGAAGGTGGAGACCCCCTGCTGTGTGAGCCCTGAAAAGATCGAACACCTCACCTCCCTGCTCTATGAGCGGCTCTTTTCCAAATAAGGATCGACGTCACCTCCAAGGAATCCATCCGGCACGATAAGGACATCTCCGCTCTGCGGTCCCGAACTCCCAAAGGCAAAGCGTTTCCTTTCTCGGTTCGCATCTCGATGTATTATGAAGGCATCTCCGGCATGGCTGAATGTATCGATGAAAAGACAGGCTGAAAACAGACAAGAATTGAATTCCCGTTGATTTATTATACCATTATTGCTATTGTTGGTTGCTACCATTTCTGAATTGGCTGCTTTTTTAGGGGAAGGTGAGCTGATTTCATTACGTTAAAAAGGATTGAATGCTGAGATGCAATTTTTTCGGGGCAGTACGGTAAGGAATGCAAAGAGGATGGCTGTCGCTTCGGACTCTCCCTTAAGGATCTGCCTTTTTACCTATAGGGGAAATCCTACCTGTGGCGGTCAGGGTGTGTATATCAAAAGACTCAGCAGGGCACTGAGCGATCTCGGCCACAAGGTTGACGTCGTATCGGGTCCTCCGTATCCGGTTCTGGACGACGATATAGGGCTTCACAGACTTCCCAGCCTGGACCTGTACAACCCCGACGCCCTCTTCCGGGTGCCGACGCTCAAGGAACTGTCCTCTCCTATAAACCTGATGGAGTGGCTCGGTGTGTCAAGCGGAGGGTTTCCTGAACCCTTCACCTCGGGCATGAGGGTATTGAATTTCATGAAGGTCAATGCCGCCAATTACGATATCCTCCATGACAACCAGTGCCTTGCCTACGGACTCCTCGGGATCAAGTCCATCGGACTGCCGACCATTGCCACCATACATCATCCCATGACCGTTGACAGGGACGTGGAAATAGCATCTGAAAGGTTCTGGTGGAAAAAACTCAAGGTCATGAGATGGTATTCATTTATTGAGATGCAGAAACGTGTTTCCAGGAAGCTCTCTCATATCATAACGGTTTCCAGGGCATCCAAGGAAGATATCGGCAGGGCGTTCTCTATTCCGCCCCATAAATTCAGGGTGGTTGCAAACGGCATCAATACGGATATCTTCCATCCCCTGCCGGAAGTCAAGCGCCTGAGCAACCAGATCATGGTTACCAACAGCGCGGACACCCCGCTGAAGGGTTTGAAGTTCCTGATCGAGGCAGTGGCATCCATACGAAAAAACCGTGATGTCAGCCTGACCGTGATCGGCAGGCCGAAGGAGAACGGGGTGATTGCAAACCTCGTGAAGGGCCTCGGTGCAGCGGACTACATCCACTTTACCGGACGAATCGAAGATGATGAATTCGCCCGCTACTATGCACAGACCACCATGGCCGTTGTACCTTCGCTCTACGAAGGGTTCGGCCTGCCGGCAGGAGAGGCTATGGCCTGCAGGGTCCCGGTTATCAGCACAACAGGCGGCGCCCTGCCGGAAGTTGTCGGGGACGCCGGCGTTCTCGTGCCTCCGGGGAATGCTCATGCACTCCAAGATGCGATCATTGATCTGCTGGACAATCAGGACAAGAGAGACCGTCTGGGTCAGGCCGGATATGAAAGGGTGAGGAAACATTTCACCTGGCATAACACGGCAAAAGATGTGGTGGAAGTATACAGAGAGGCCATTGATGCTCACTGTTGATTTTACAAAACTCAATCTGGCTCCCGGATCATATGTGCTCGATGCAGGCTGCGGCGCCGGACGCCATTTGAGCGAAACATTCAGATATGCGGGCGTGAACGTAGTGGGCATAGACATGAACAGGGATGATGCCGATACTGCAAACAGGACGCTCAATATAATGCTTCATGAACGAGAAGACGGGGGCGGGACAAAACTTGTCTGTGCAAGCGATATAACAAGGCTGCCCTTTGCCGATGAAAGCTTTGACGTTGTCATCTGCTCTGAGGTGCTGGAGCATATCCCTGACCTTGATCAGGCGGTCATGGAGATCATCCGCGTGCTCAAACCGGGCAAGTCTCTCGTGGTCAGTGTGCCCCGATACCTGCCGGAACGCATCTGCTGGGCTTTGTCCGAAGATTATCATACTGAAGAGGGCGGCCACATCAGGATCTTCAAGAAACGCGAACTGATTGAACTGCTGGAGAGTGCAGGCGCTCGGTGTATCGAGTGTGGGAGAGCACATGCGCTTCACAGTCCCTACTGGTGGCTGAAATGCCTGGTGGGGCATAAGAATGACGAATCACTGCCGGTGAAGCTCTACCATAAGTTCCTGGTGTGGGATATAATCAAGAAACCGCTTCTTACCAGAACCCTCGACAGGATACTCAACCCGTTCATCTCAAAAAGCATTGTATTATATTTAAGGAAAGGTGACCATTATGGAACTTGAACTGTCCCGCCA
>JAFGTK010000056.1 GCA_016934135.1 Deltaproteobacteria bacterium
CGGCAGGCGGTAAAAGGTCCGCAAGTACCAGACAGAGCATGCCGCTCAGGGATATCCCAGTGGCGATCAGAGACAGTTTATAGGTAGATGACATGGGCTTTACCATTGAAATCCCTTCTGAACGGCTCTTTTATGTCCGAGGCACAGGCAAGTTTCCTGAGTATATCCAATTTGTGGGTTGTACCGGTATCTATGCCGCTGAAGTATTCGTTCATGACCAGTCCGAAGGAACTGCCGGCCTTATGGAGTTCCAGAATGATAAAGGTTGCATTACTGAGTTTGCGTTCCATATCCCCGCCTGGGAGCAGTACGACAATACCGCTGGTTCCTGATCCCCCTTCAATGACCCGTGATACAAGACCCAGGTGCTGTTTTTTCCATACAATGGCAGAGAGAGGATCACCCTGAACATACGGCCTTACATGAGATATGCTGTCGTGAGCCTGGCCTTTTCCCTGGCCCTCAACTCCGAGGGATGCCGGGGAAGTACAGGAGATCGGTTCAGGAAACACGATCATATCCTGTGAAAGGTCAAATGATATGGATTTCCTGAAAAGGCCATATGGATAGGTTGTAGAAATCTTTACTCTGTCAAGATTTGTAATGCCCCTTTTCGGAAATATGACTTCCATGCGCAATTTTTCGGTTATCCCTTTTGCAAGATGTCCCAGATTCAGTTTCAGGATATCTTCTATAACGAGTCTGCTCGATGCATTGCGGAGATTGCGGATTCCATAACTCAGTACTGCCGGTCTTTTTGCAAATATCTGAGAAGGCAGTATCCTGGACATTTCGAGATAGCGGATATTCCTTTCGGATTCTATGCCTGAGACGATCATGAATGAAAGCATGCCTGCAAGAATAAGAAATAAAAGATTGTTTCCGGTCAGCATGGCAACAATGATAATTGCAATGAGAAACAGGAAAAATATCTTCCCGGATTTTGTCAGATGAAAGCCTCTGGGCGGCTTCAGATAGTTAAATAGGGATCTCAACCTCATTCAGGACGGCCTCGATAATACCGTACGGATCACCATCCTTTATGATGATCCGGTGTGTAAGGACAGAAGGAGCAACGCCCTTGACGTCTCCCGGAGTGACATAACTCCTGCCGTGAATGAATGCCCATGCTTGAGATGCCCTCTTCAGGGCAAGCCCTCCCCGGGGAGATATCCCCAGATCTATCCTGGGATGCGTACGGGTCGTCCGGACAATCATTGCCATATACTCAAGAACATCCCTGTGTACGATTACTTGTGATACACCTGACATGAGTTCAACGATAGTGCCTTTTTCAATAATCGGAGTCAGTTTGAGGGCATCTGCATGATCGATATCCTTGCTGAGTATCTGCTTTTCTTCTTCGAGAGGAGGATATCCCACCTTTATCTTCATGAGAAATCTGTCCAGCTGGCTTTCCGGCAAAGGAAAGGTTCCGGCAACCTCAACAGGGTTCTGCGTTGCAATGACCATAAAAGGTTTTGGCAGCTCATAAGTGATCCCATCGATTGTTACCTGGTTTTCCTCCATTGCCTCAAGCAGGGCCGACTGGGTCTTGGGAGATGTCCTGTTGATCTCATCTGCCAGAACTATGCTTGCGAAGACAGGGCCTTTTATCAGCTCAAGCTCATTGGTACCGCTTCTGAAGGTATGAAAGCCTGTAATATCAGAAGGGAGCATGTCGTTTGTAAACTGGATGCGTTTGAAGCTCAAGTGGAGCAGCTGGGAAAGTGCCAGTGCGATCAGCGTCTTTCCAACACCGGGAACACCTTCCAGGAGCACATGGCCGCCGGCAAGAAATGCACACAGGATGGATTTCACCACCTCGCCCTGGCCAAGAAAAACCTGGTGCAGATGATCAGTGATTTCCTGGATACTGTCGCGGTTCATTTTAGAATAAGTTAGCATATCGTCTGAGATTTTGATATATTAAGTTTTACTATTGCTATCCCGATATAACATCATTGAAGGCAGATAATGGTGAATACGAGAAACAGAAAGATTCTCGAAGACATGCAGGAGGGCTATTACGAAATAGACCTCGCCGGAACATTTACCCATGTAAATAATACAGTTTCCAAGATAGCAGAGCTTCCAGTCAATGAAATCATAGGCGTCAACTTTCTGGAGTATACATCAAAATCAACAGCAAAAAGGGTATACAAAACCTTCAATAATGTTTTCAGGACCGGGATCCCCCAGAAAATCGAATACGAGATAATCCTGCCCACAGGCAGGATAAAGGTTATCGAGAATTCCGTGAGCCTGTTCAAGGATGAATCGGGCAAGGTTATCGGGTTCAACGGCCTGGTAACCGATATTACGAAACGCAGACGTCTTGAAGACCAGCTCAAGGAAAACAGGGAGCGTTTCGAGGCCCTTTTCGAGAATGCGAACGAGATCATCATAACCACGGATGAAAATGGTTATGTAAAGCGCATGAACAGGCTGACAGAAGAGATCTCAGGATATTCCAGAAAGGAGATGATCGGACAGAGCATCCTGCTGATAGCTCACAATGACGACAGGGACCTGTATGTCGATTTCTGGAAAGAGATCCTTGAAGGCAAGACCCCGCGGTTTGAGCTCAGGGCAAAGTCAAAAGACGGCAGAACAGAGTATCTCCTTGCAAGCGGTTCCGCTCTGAGAAAAGGCGGCAAAATAGTAGAAATTCAGTACAATGCCCAGGTAATATCGGACCTTAAGAATGCCCAGCATACAATAGAGGACCTCAAGAATTATCTTAACAGCATAATTGAATCAAGCCCTAATATGATTATTTGCCTTGACAAGAAAGGCAGGGTCCAGATGGCAAACCCGATTACAGAGAGGATATTCCATAAATCTCTTTCGTCTGTAATCGGCAGGCCTCTTTCTTCCATGAGCAAGGAGATGGCCGAATTCGAGAAAGTCATCCAGGATGTTAAAGGGAAAAATACACCTCAGTTTTTTCATGAACAAACTCTGTCCGATACAGGCAACCAGATATTCGATATCAGCATCTATCCTTTGATGAATCCGGAATTTGGCGGAGTAGTCTTTACCGCGGTTGACATATCAGAAAAAAAACACATGGAGATTCAGCTTGTCCATGCACAGAAGATGGAAACCATAGGAGAACTCGCAGGCGGTGTTGCCCATGACTTCAACAATATCCTGACTGGGATATCCGGTAATCTCGCAATGCTGAAACGCACATCGAACAAACTGAAACAGGCAAGCTATATTGAAACCCTTGAACATATTGCAGACAGGGCACGCGATCTCATTCAGCAGATGCTTGTATTTACCAAGAGGAATGAGGGCAGGCCGGCAAACATTTCCATTCAGCAGGTATTCATCGAAGTAATGAATATGGCGAATAAATCCATACCCAAAAATATTCGGATCGATGTTCCTGATTTTGACAAGGATTACCGGGTTTACATGGATCATACCCAGCTCACCCAGGTGCTCCTGAACCTGATAGTAAATGCCAAGGATGCAATTGAAAACAAGCAGAACGGCCGTATAAGCATCGATGTGCGGACCATATCCGTGGACAGGAATATCAGGAGACAGTACCTGCTCAATTCCCTTGGAAAGTACATAAAGATCGATGTCATTGATAATGGCTGCGGCATGAGCAATGAGATCCTTCCCAAGATATTCGATCCCTTCTTCACCACCAAGGAAAAAGGGACCAACAAAGGCATCGGTCTCGGGCTTTCCATCACCTATACTATCGTCAGGAATTCAGGAGGAAGCATCCAGGTACAGTCCGAAGAAGGGAAAGGGTCGAAATTCAGTATCCTGCTGCCTGTCTCAAAGGTAAAAGATACGGGTACACATGTAACTGAAAATCTCATGCCGGATAAAAAAGCTCAAAAAGCCAGGGTCCTGCTGGTTGACGACGAGGATATGCTCAGGGATATCGGGAAAGAGATGCTGGAATTTCTCGGTCATGAGGTTGATACCGCGCCGGACGGCCACAAGTGCCTGGAAAAACTGGCCCGTGACAAACGAGGTTTCGATATCATTATCCTCGATATGATAATGCCCGGACTTGACGGCTACCATACTCTGCAGGAGATGCAGAATCTCGGTATGAACACCAAGGTCATAATCTCTTCAGGATTCTCTTTCGAACATGAAAAGAATGATATCCTCAACAACTCGCTTATTGTAGCCAAGCTGAACAAACCTTTTAATATGGATGAGCTGTCATCCGTACTCAATACAATACTCTCATAATAACTCTGTTCGCTCCTTATTATCTCCATGTTTCTTGCCGATAGGATCTGATATGCTGTCCTCAATGGCACAGAAAATTTCAAGGGAGCTCGAAGTATGCAGGACAAACTGATAAAAGAAGAAAACTTCTATGAAGACCTGTTTGAGAACGGTACTGCGATAAGTGCTATTTCCGACAGGAACGGACGGCTCATCAAGATTAACAAAAAGACAATGGATCTGTTTTTTAAAGAGAATACACCGATGGAGGAAATCATCGGACAGAATATCCTTTCTTTTATCTACAAAGATGACAGGGACAAGGTCTTAAATCTCTGGGAGGAAAGCATTCTTGAAAAGAAAGAGATTAACTACCCGGTCAGGATGGTTTCGAAAGACGACAGGATCATGCATTTTCTTATCAGCGGAAGGCCGATAATCAAAGATGACGAAATCGTTGCTTTTCAATATCAGGCAATCGATATAGTTGATCAGAAGATTGAGGAGCAGAATCTTCTCCACAGTGCAAGCACTGAAATGCTTGGTCAGCTTGCCGGAGGATTTGCTCATGACTTCAACAACCTGCTGACCGTGATAAACGGTTATTCAGAAATCATGCTCAGTACAATGGATAAGAGCCACCCGCTGTATTCAAAAATATTTCAGATCTGCCAGGCCGGAACCCGTGCATCAATGCTTACTCAGAAGATTCTTGAGTTCAGCCGTAAACATAAGGCCGAATCAAGGGCTATTGATATAAATGAAGAACTCTCCAACCTGGAAGCAATGCTCAAGCATTTGATTAAGGAGAACATCCGGTTGTCCATTGAGAAAACACCGGGCCTGGAAAAGACGAGGATGGACCCATTGCAATTTTCGAAGCTGCTCGTGAACCTTGTACTCAACGCAAAGAATGCAATGACGGGTGGCGGAGAGATCGCCATTTCGACAGATGCCCTGGTTGTGGATGGTTCAAACTCAGACACCTACGAGGATGCGGCATTCGGGCAGTATGTCCTTCTTGCTGTAAAGGACAACGGTACCGGTATGATCGATGAGGTGAAGAACCACATATTTGACCCGTTCTTCTCTACACAGGAGAAAGGAAAAGGCATCGGTTTGTGGATGGTCAATCAAATAGTGAAGGATGCCGGCGGCGCCATATTTGTAGAGAGCATGCCGGATACAGGGACAACATTCAAGATACTCTTTCCTTTTGTGAAAGAGTCCCCTGAACATGTCGAGGTCTCACAGAAAAGTGCCCAGGAATCCATCATAGAGAGCAAAACCATACTCGTGGTGGAAGATGATGATACAGTACGGGATCTGGTGCGGGAGATACTCCACCAGAAAGGCCATAATATCATAACCGCGAGAAACGGGGGAGACGCACTGCAGCTTGCCCGGCAGTATGAAGGACATATCGATCTTCTCATTACCGATATGGTAATGAGAAGGATAGACGGAACAATGCTGGCAAAGAAGATGCAGTCCATTCTGCCGGACATTAAGGTCATGCTGATGTCCGGTTATGGTGCGGATGTGATCAATCGTGAAGATATTCAGGACTTTGCCTTCCTGCAGAAACCGTTTCTTCCCAAGGAACTTATACACAAGGTCGAATC
>JAFGTK010000317.1 GCA_016934135.1 Deltaproteobacteria bacterium
CAGCAGGAACTGAACATGCTGAAAAACATCCTCAAGCTGCAGGATACCATGGTCAAGCATGCCATGACACCGCGTTCTGTTGTCTTTTCCCTGCCGGAAGACCTAACGGTCGAGGAATTCATCCATAAATACGACCGTGCCCGATTCTCCCGTATCCCTGTCTACTCAAAAGATCTGGAACACATTAACGGGTTTGTGCTCCGCTGCGACCTGCTGCTCGCTCAAACACGGGGAAACATACGCAATACCCTGAAAAACTACTGCCGGGAACTGCCGGTCCTGCTGGATACGATGTCGCTCTCGCTCGCTTTTGACACGCTGATCCGGAAACGGTCTCATATTCTGCTGGTTGTCGATGAATACGGAAGCATGAAAGGCATCCTCACGCTGGAGGATGTTCTGGAAACCATCCTGGGCCTCGAAATCGTGGATGAGGGGGACAAGACCGTAGACATGCAGAAACTTGCCCGGCGGCTCTGGAAACAGCGTGCCCTGGAAATGGGCCTGGATATATCGGAATAATTACGGGACGGTTCAGCCCTGCTGGATCCCGAGCTTTTTCATCCGCGCCTGGAGCGTGGTCCGTTTCATGCCAAGGATCTCCGCAGCACCTCCTGGCCCGCTTATGCGCCCGCCGGTGAGAGACAGCACGTGGTCGATATACCGGCGCTGGAGCTCATCAATAGTGGGTCTTCCGGCAAACGTCTGATCCGGAATCTCTGAGGAAAAGGAAGGGAGATTCAGCTGGAGTCTGTTGCCCGAGGACAGGATCGCTGTCCGTTCCATGACGTTTTTCAGCTCTCTTACATTGCCGGGCCATGGGTAGCTCATAAGGGCCGATATGTCCGCATCGGTAAGCTCAGGCAGATCCCGGTGGTATTTCCTGGCATACTGCTCCAGAAATTCCTTTGCCAGAAGGATGATGTCTTCACCGCGCTGCCTGAGCGGGGGCATGACAAGCGAAACCACGTTCAGGCGGTAGTAAAGATCCTGCCTGAACCTGCCGCTCGCGACATCCTGCGCCAGATCGCGGTTGGTGGCGGCCACAAGACGGAAGTCCGATGCAATGGTACGGGTCCCGCCCACGCGCGTAAAGCTCTTTTCCTGGATGACTCTCAGGAGCTTCACCTGTGTATACAATGACACGTCACCCATCTCATCGAAAAACAGGGTGCCGGTGTGTGCCATTTCGATCCTGCCGGTCTTCTGCCGATCCGCTCCGGTGAATGATCCCTTTTCATGACCAAAGAGTTCGCTTTCCGCCAGGGTATCTGGCACGGTAACCAGATCCACTGTCACGAAGGGATCGTTCCTGCGAGAGCTCATATCATGCATTCTCCGAGCCAGAAGTTCCTTGCCGACACCTGATTCCCCGGTGATAAGTACAGTCGCATCCGTGGCCGCTGCCTGATCGGCCTGGGAAAGCAACTCGGTCATGGCATGGCTCTTTCCGAGGATGCTTCCCGCAGGAGGGGTACTCTCGGGGGAATCCTGAGAGACAAGGCTACGGCTTCTTTCTTTATCCTGTATGGAGGTATAGCGGAAAACACGTTCGACGGTAGTGCTTATGTGGCGGGCCACCCTGACCACCACATCCCTGTCCATTACCTCGATGTAGGGATCGATATAAGAATTATCCATATAGAGAACCCCCCTGGATTCTCCATCCATAACTATGGGAAGGCAGATAACGGCCAGGGCACCATGTTCCCTGCTGCTGGAACTGCCCTGCTGCCCAGCCCTGATCACAAGCGGTTCTCTGTTTCTGAAAACCCTGAATATGTTAACCAGCATGGGTCTGAACGATTCGGAGAAGACCTCGGTTTTATCCAGGTTGCACCCGGCCGCCAATGTCGGCCGTGCTGTATCGCGTGGTCCGGTGAACCATAGCAGGGCTCCGCGTTCTGCGCCGAAAAAACGTGTTACCGCCGAGACGAGCCTGGAGAGAAGATACTCGCGATCGGCGCTTGGCACAAAATCATTTATCAGGCCCATAAACCTGTCAATCATGTCCTGGGAGGCGCTGCCGGTCTTTTTCGGTCCGTTTACCCGCAGCATACCTGCAAGGTCATCCGGAAAGAACTCCTTACCGTATCCCCCAAGCCCTTCCCAGGCCATCAGCGCCAGATCACGCGCCGATGAGACCTCATTCTGAGCAATCTTGACCCGGGCCATCTCTGCCCTTGTTTTTGCCAGTTCTATAGGGTCTCCCGTAATGAGGAGATCTGCCTCGCTCATCTCGAGTAGAGACAGTGTCACACCGAGATCTTCTCCCCTGTTCCTGGCCTGCAGCGCCCTCAGTCTCAGCGAGACACCTCTGAGGTGCAGGTTGGGGCCATCAAGCACACGCTCTATCTCCTTTTCAAGATTGAAGGAAGGTATGGGAGGAAATCCTTTAAGGTCAAAGGTATACAGCATTTCAAGGCTCACAGGCCAGTTGTATTGAGGGCCGATGGTCTCGGTGAATGTTATATCTTTTGTTATGCGGTAGGCCTCCTTGAGATCCCCCTCAAAATAACTGTAATAGGCAAGCCCCTTCATAACCACATGCATGGCAGCTGCATTGCCGATATTTCCAGCCTCCTCCCTGGCTGATACAAGGTGTTCATAGGCATCTTTTCTGCGTCCCATTATAATAAGCACGATGCCGAGAAGCGCTTCGAAAAAACAGCTGTTGCGGTCTCCTCTTGTCATGCTTGCCCGTCGCCAGAGTGTATCCAGTATCCCGACGGCGCGGTGATAACGGCCAAGCAGGGCGCTGCAGTAGCCGAGCGCAGAAGGCCATGCAAGATGTTCGGGAAGAAAAGTCTCCAAGTGCTGTCCTGATTCAAGACTGCTCTGGCGCAGTATCGCCTCACAGATATCCACAGTATCTTTGTATTTCCCCTGGAGGTAGTAGTAAACACTGCGAAATTCCGCTGAAATGCTCATGATGTCATCATCGCCGAGGGCATCGGCCTGCTTCAGTCCGGAATCCAGAAGCTGGAATCCCTCTTTCGTCCTGCCCATGAAATAGCTGTACAAACCGTTTACAAGATCGCACCTGGTAAGGGTCCGTATATCCCCAAGACGTTCTGCAACACGAGAGGCATGGGCAATCAGGTCAGGTATTCCATTGATATCCCTGATCAGGTTAAACCTGAGTCTCAATACCTCATTGACTGTCTCCAGAAAAACAGGCCCCCACTGCAAAACATCAACGTTTGGCAAACACAGCCTCAAGGCGATTTCCAGGAGGTCCAGACCCTTTGTTCTGTTGTTGGAACGGATGGCTTTTCGGGCAGCCCCCACGGCGAACAGGACGGCATCATACTCGCGCTCCGCCTTCACGAGCAGTGAAACACGTACATTATCTCCAAGCGAATCCTGCAGAGAGAGCATCTGCATCTTTTTCACCAGCTCAGAGAGATGGTCTTTCGTATTTATCCGGTCCAGCCGATGTGAGAAACCATCAGGCAGGTCTGCCGCCAGCGAGATATCGCCGTCTGTGTGTATGGCTATAAAACCGGCATCAATCCCCTTGCGGAGAAACTCCTGCAGTTCTGAAGAGTTCAAAGGGGTCAGGGAGGTAAGCAGATCGATGCTTACCGGCTCTTCAAGGGCCCTGAGAATCGCAAGGGTTAGTTGTTGAGAACTGTTGAATCTGTGCAACATACACCTCTTTAATCGTCCGTTTCCGTTTATCGCAACCCGGCGAAAATCTCAAGCCCATATTTGGGCAGATTATGCCCTAATATGGGCACATCTTCCAGGGCTGGTTCAATATCACCTTTGTTAACAATATATTAGCTATGGTTCTACTATGGCACAACATCTGCTTTAAATAAAGGAACGATCATACACATCTACGAACAAGGAGGAACCACTATGGCAGATCCGAAAGGATGGAAAGAGGATTACAAGAGCAAGCTGGTCTCTGAAAAGGAGGCTGCCGCTCAGATCAAATCGGGCGATACCATCATTGTCCCATCGGTCAACAGTGCCCCCATTGACATACTGAACGCTCTGGCAGAACGCAAGGATGAGCTTCAAAATGTCAGGCTGGCAAGCAATCTCATGACCTACCCCTATGCATTCCTTCAGGGGGATTATGTCGGGCACATCACCTATTTCAGTGGCTATCTTGGCCCCGTGGAAAGGATGTTCTTCTCCCAGGGCAATATAGTGGCGAATCCCATGCACCTCTCCAAGGCTCAGATTGCCCTTGAATTGCAAGGTGCTGATGATGCCTACGTCTGTGAGGTGACCCCACCGGATGACAGAGGTTACATGAACCACGGTCCGTGCGGCGTGGCCTACGGGAGATACGCTGTCAATAAATGCAGGAAAATCATAGCACAGGTAAACAGCAAGACCCCGTGGATACACGGCATAGAGAATACAATCCATGTCAGCGAGGTGGATTTCATCGTCGAGAAGGACCACGACCTTGTGCCGGTGCCGGAGATACCCGTAACGGATGTGGAGAAGAAGATCGGAGAGCATATTGCCGATATGATTCCCAATGGTTCGACAATACAGCTTGGCATCGGCGGCATCCCCAATGCCGTTGCCTACTTCCTTCATGAAAAGAAAGACTTGGGCGTGCATGCTGAGATCCTCAGCGATGCCGTGGCTGAACTCGCCGAACTGGGCGTGATCACAGGAAGATACAAGACACTGTACAAGGACAAAATCAGCGTTGGCGGCCTTATTATAGGGACTCAGAGACTCCTTGATTTTGTCGACAACAATCCCACTATCATGTCCATGCCAATTGCAATGGCGAATCACTATGATGTAATCAGGCAGAACGATAATCTCTGCTCCATCAATTCCGCCCTCACCGTGGATCTCACAGGCCAGATAGCCTCCGAGACCATCGGCCACACCCCCTACAGCGCCACAGGCGGCCAGGGGGATTTCGTCAGGGGCGCTATAGCGGCGAAGAACGGCAAGTCTTTCATTGCACTCAATTCCACGTTCCAGAAAAAAGACGGTTCTATCGGTTCAAGAATAGTGCTCAACTTTGCACCCGGGACTGTAGTGACAACACCCAGATCCGATGCCATGTACATTGTCACTGAATACGGTGTTGCAGATCTCTTCATGAGGTCCGTACCGGAAAGGGTCAAGGCAATGATCTC
>JAFGTK010000318.1 GCA_016934135.1 Deltaproteobacteria bacterium
TAATTGCAAAACTCTCGGGCTGTCATTCCCGCGGAGGCTTCGAATCCAGTAAATACAGAGACTTCTGGGTCCCCGCCTTCGCGGGGACGACATGATTGTACTAATTTTGCAATTGGCTCCATTTATTAGGATAAAAAACGGCACAGAGAAAAACAATGAAACTTCTTTCAAAAAGGATATTCCTGGCACTGGTCATTACGGCATGCATAATCGGCGTTATCGCCGCAGCCTTGTATGCAACCATCAGGATAAGCCCTTCCACGTTCCGGCATATCGTTGAAAAACAGATCGAGGACATAACCGGGCAGAAGATCCTTGTTGAGGATGCCGTCTTCGAGATCTTCTGGCACCCTAAATTGATTCTTCTCAATGTACGGGCCGGCAAACCTGAGGAGGTTTATCTCGAGATACAGCGTATCGAGACGGATTTCTCGCTCAGACACATCCTCCTGGGCAGGGTGGAGCTTACAGGCATCACGTTCGGACACCCGTCTGTCTACATCAACACTGACATGCTTGCCGGGTTTGAGGGCCGGTCTGAGAGTACCGCATTTCCAGGGGTCAACATCAAGGACGGCTACCTGAGGCTTTCTCATGCAGGTCAGGACCTCATCGTCAGAAACATAAACGGGTTGTACAAACCTGACAGGATCGATCTCAGCGCCATAGTATCAGGAGGGTCATCAGAGGTACATGCCCTGTATCGCGATGGATGGAAAGGAAAGATAACCTCAGGTAATATAGACCTTTCAGAGCTGGGCAGCCATTTCAAGGGAATCTGCAATGTCGATTCCTCATTTGACCTGACCGGGGCGAAGATCGACGCATCGCTGAACATCAGCGTAGACAGTCTCGGTCTACCCTGGACCCATGACGGAATCGAGTGGGGAAAGGCCAGGATCACAATACAGGGTGACCGGGAAAGACTCGACCTCAATGATATCTCCATCATAACCCCAGTGGCCAGCCTGTCCGGTCAGGCAATACTCACCGGGATGAACAGTGCCTCGGATGCGGTCCTGAACCTGAATATGGAATCCTCGCAGTTCGATTACGAACAGGTGGCGGGCTTGCTACCTTCGTTCAGCGACCTGCCCTGGCTTGACTCTCTGCTGAGAGAACAGATCAGAAACGGAAAATCAAGGTTTTCGGAAATCAGCTACAACGGCCCGGTCAAGGGACTTGCCGATACGCAGTCGTTCTTCAATGATGCCTATATCGTTCAGGACCTCATCGGGCAGAGTTTCGGGGCAGGTCATGGGCCCGAGCGGATAACCGATATAACCGGCAAGGTCATCTACGGTGAAGGAGGGATAGCGTGCAAAGGCCTTTCCGGTCTGATGAACGCCTCTGACATCCAGAATGTAAACCTCTTTTTCAGGGACATTGCCATGCCGGTAAGTACGACCACGGCAGAAGTGAAGGCTGACATGCCTGCGCAGGACTTCATCGATACATGGCGCTCTGCAATGGTACCGGAAAGCACCCATGCGCTGCTTTCGCCTGTCTCGAACATCGAAAAAGGAAGGGTTCGGGGAAAGGTTGATATAACCTGGAATGATGCACCGGATTCTCCTGTACATGCCCGGGGAGATATATCTCTTGAAAACTGTACATATTCATGGGGCAAGAACATGATCGAGGGCCACAGCGGCACAATAACGGCAGAAGATTTCGGATCACCTGTCAAGATCGCATTTACCGGAAAGCTAAACGGCCGGAGCGTTCAGCGGTTCGACGCTTCTGTCGATGATCCTTTCGGTGAGAAGAGAACGCGCTTTTTTGTGCAGACAGAACACCCGCTGGAACTCGCTGCAGTGAGTCTGACAAAAGAATCGAGAATCATTATAGATGGTACCGGCACCAATGGTAAAATCGATGCAGCAGCCAAGATGCAGGCTGTGGAGCTGAAAGTGTTCGATACCGTTTACAGGCCCGCACACGGAATTCTCTCAGCTGAAGGCAGGCTCAGGGGAACGCTCTGGCCAGGCCTAGACCTTCATCTGGATGACATGAAGCCCAAACTCTCTTCAGGCAGTCTTTCGATTTCAGCAGATATAAAAGATGATACCTACCGGGCACAGATAAAAGGGGCTCTGGATCTGAAGCAGTTCAGGGCTGTAATAAATAATACGGAACATAACCTTACTGGTGCTATCTCCGGCGATGTGAGCGTTGAACAGGGTGAAACTCTGTTGCTGTCAGGAGTCCTGAAATGCGAAAACGCCCTGGTTTATTCTTCCGGTAAACAGCTGGTGATCGATGGGACTGTTGATATGCAGAACCACACCATGAAATGCTCTGAGCTGAACCTGACATCCGGAGGGAAAAAGATAAGGGTCACATCAGGATCTCTGGACATGGAAAACCGCCCGTATTTTACAGGAGGACTAGTAATTGAAGGCGTGCATCTCGATGTCGAGGATGATGATACGGCAGACATCCTGAACTTACTGGATATGGATGCCTATGTCGAGCTTGTAAACCCGGATCTCTACGGTGTTGCACTGAACAGCTTCAAGGCCAATGCCAGACTCAAGAACAGAGAACTCGTGCTTTCAGACATGGTTATCAAGGGGATCTCCGGAACCGCTCATGGCACTGCATCGACAGACCCGGCAGGAAAGACGACATTCGACATTGTTGTTTCCCTGAAAAATGCCGGTATCAGGCAGTTCTTCTATGCCGTGGCAAAAGAGGATTCATGGGTACACGGGGATATGGACCTTGAAGGCCACCTCTGGGGAAGCACTGATTCCATAAACGGAACACTGGCCTTCATGGCACGCAACGGGAATATCAAAAAATATGCCCTGTTCTCAAGAATATTTGCCCTGCTCAATATCTACAGGATCATCGAGTCGCAGGACCTGGAACTGACAAGCAAGAATTTCCCCTACAATGTCATCTCGTCGACATTTACCATACGGGACAGCACCATGTTCTTCGATGACTTCTATCTCGACAGCAACGCGCTGCAGCTCTCGGCAGTGGGTCTGTACTCGATGAAGACAAGGAAGATAGACGCCCACATCGGCATACAGCCGTTCGAATCCGTTGACAGAACAATCAGCATGATACCGCTTCTGGGCTGGGTGCTGACCGGAGAGGATAAAAAACTCATTGTTGTAAGCATGAAGGTCCGCGGCGAGCTCGATGACCCCATTGTTCAGGTTGCCCCGCTGGACACCATCTCCAAACCGGTGAAGGAGTCCCTGTTCCGTTTCCTTCAGATCCCCTCGGACATCATCAGAAGATCCCAGGAGATCCTGCCTAAAAATAAGGATTAATATTGGGATGCCTTATCCAGAAAGAATCTCTGCATCTTTTCGATAAGAGGACCCAGCGTGGCACGGCTCAGGGCCGATACGGATACACCACCATACCGATCAGCCATGGAAGCGGCGAATTCCTCATCACACTGATCAGCCTTATTGAACACCTTCAGCCGCGGGGTATCCTGAAGGTGAAGATTCTTTATAATATCATCAACTGCCTGGATACGATACTCCAGGAATGGATCGGAAATATCAATGACCTCGAGTAGCAGGTGCGCATCCTCAAGTTCCTCGAGCGTGGCCATAAAGGCAGCCCTGAGATCATCGGGCAGATCCCGGATGAAACCCACTGTATCCGTGATGATCACCTCTATGTCCCTGGGGAACCGCAGACGCTTGCTCGAAGGATCCAGCGTGGCAAAAGGCATGTCAGCCACGAGCACACTGCTCTTGGTCAGGGTATTGAGAAGGGTGGATTTGCCGGTGTTTGTATACCCGATGATCGAGATGACAGGAACGTTCTTCCTGTTCCTACGAAGCCTTGTGAGTTTGCGTTTTCTGCTGATGGCGCCTGCCTCTCGCTCAAGCCTTGCAACACGGTCTTTTGCACGGCGGCGGTCCACCTCGAGCTTTGTCTCGCCAGGCCCTCTCGTGCCGATGCCGCCTGCAAGCCTGCTTAGCGACGGGTTCTTCCCGACAAGCCTGGGCATGTTGTAGCGCAGCTGCGCCAGCTCCACCTGGATCTTGCCTTCCCTTGTCCTGGCTCTTCGGGCAAAGATATCCAGGATGAGCTGAGTGCGGTCTATTACCCTGATGTCAGCAAGATCGGAAATGGACCGGGCCTGCGAAGGAGAAAGCTCATGGTCGAAGATGAGCAGGTTCGCATCGACAGCCAGGGCCTTGATAAAGATATCCGTTATCTTGCCCTTTCCTGCGACATACTTGGGGTCCGGTTTGGGCCTCTTCTGAATGACCGTATCCATAACAGATATGCCTGCAGAGGCTGCAAGGTCTTTGAACTCTTCGATCTCTATCATGGCATTTTCCGACATCGAGGGGATGACAGCCACAAGTATGGCCCTGTCCTGCCCGGATGCCGCATCCAGCGATGCATGCCTTTTGGCAATATCACCCTCAAGCTCCTGGATAAAGGAATGAAACGGTATATCGATGCGATATGCAGGCACTGGCTCAAAAGTCTTCCATAATTCGCGTGCCTTGTCCGAGGGCACGAGGTACGCTCCATAGGCAAGATCCGGTTCACCGTCTTCACGCACCGTGATCGCATGGATCATATCGAGCCTGAGTTTTGCAAGATCTGTAAGGTCTTCGGATGAGAGCCCTTCACCTGCGAGATGGGTATGGACCAGTCTGATACCCTGAAGACGGCCCGGGTGTATGCGTCTTCTGTTAAGCTTGGGGATGGATATACCGGTAGAGGTCCCTGCGATGACATATTCTATCATCCCGAGCCGGGAAATGAGCAGACCGATCTGGATGCCCGTGCTGCGGGAAAGTCTTGAAAGCTCTGTGCAGAGCTCGCTGGATATTACCGAATCCGGAGAAACGCGTCTTCTGTATAGCCGTTCAATGGCCCTGACCTCTGAGGCCTTGAGCGGCTTCGTGTTTCCATAGACCTTGTGTATGGGTCCCTCCTCGAATATCAGGCCTTTTCAATAAGGGAAGAATGCATGACAACCTTTGCACGGTTGTTTACCATCTCGATGAGAATCTTCACACGGCCTTCGTCCGAACCCCATGCCTCAAATACGCCATAAAGGTCTTTCATGGGGCCTGATTTGATCCTCACTACATCTCCGGGCATGAAATCCACGGGTTTCTTTATAATACCGGAGCCTTCCTCTTCAAGGGAGTGCAGCCCGATAATGAATTCCTCGTCTATGGGAACCGGCTGATAATTATCCAGGAGTATCCTTCTTACCCCCCTGCACCAGCGTATCTTGTGAAATTCCTCCTCTACAGGGGCGACACAGACAAAGATATAATTGGGGAAAAGCGGGTACCTTTTCAGGGTCTTTTTTCTCGCATGATAGATATACTTCTGCATAAAGGGCTGGTATACATCGATCGCAGCCTGCTTGAGCACCATACAGGCGATCTCTTCTTCCTTTGGATTCGTCTGGACCACATACCAGTTCTTCATCTAATCCGCTCCGTGGGTTCTTATAGCCCAAAGCATCGTATGAGTCAATCCACGGACAGACATGAAAAACTCAATAAATATGAATCAATATAGGTCAGTCCTTTACAAAAGCGGAAACGCGGACGATCTCTATGCCAAGATGCTTGAGTCTTGGAATCTCGCTGCTGAGCACGGCTATGGTTGCCGGATGTGGGTGACAGATCCCTATTGCCTCTGAATGCTTCATGGATATGGTTATCAGTTTGTCCAGCTGGCCCCTGATATATGCCTCGTCCTGCTCATTATCGAGAAACACATCCCTGGCATTGAACCGAAGGCCTTTATCCTCTGCTGCCTTCCTGCATACGGATTTGTGGGTGGTGAGGCTGTCGATGAAAAAGAGTCCTGATCTTTTCAGTTCCGCGCACACATGGCTCATCAGGGTATAATCGGCAGTGGCGACAGAACCCATATGATTGTTAGCGCCGACTGCATGAGGAATATTTTCTATGTTGTGCCTGGTCACCTCTTGGATTTCATCGCGGTCCATGGAATGGTACAGGGCCCCAGGCCCCGGGTCCTTGCCGTTGCCCTCCATGGGCAGATGAAGCAGGACCTCTTTTCCTTTTTCATGAAGATACTCTGCAACATCTTTTGTATGTGCCCGAAGAGGCATAACGGAAAAGGTAAGATCTGCATCGAGGGCGGCAAGCTGTTTTGCAGGCCCCATGGACAGGCCCATATCATCCACGATAATGGCAAGACGCGCTATCCTCTTTATCCACCGCTGAAACACGATATCCCAGGAAGAGCCGGGAAATGATATCCGTGCATGCATAGGTGCTGTCACTTTAATATCCGCAACAGCCTTAAGCGGTTCAAATACATCCCGGATTTCCTCAGACGACAGGGTTTTCCTTGTATAGACAGTGATCTCTTTCCCTGCTGCAGAGGTATCTTCCCGGATAACCCCAAGATCAAAGAGGCATCCCTTTATCAGCATCTCCTCAGGAAATATCTTATGAAACGACGTCTGTGACTCCGAAGGCTCATCAGTCCTTGTGGTGCACCTATCGAGGAGAACGGCGGCAAACAACACCAGGGCAAATACAGCTGCAGCAGCAAATATAACGCTTTTACGAATCTTTATCATGCCGCCTTTTTAGCCCAGTTGAATACCTCCCACGACTTCAGCAGATCCAGTCCGTACCTGAGCTGGTTGTCTTTCTTTAAGATCTGCTGGGACGAACCGTTCGAAGGCCCTTCTGCTTCAGCATCATCGGCTTCGGGCTCCAGATGATCTTTCAGGTCTTTCTCACGTATAAACTTCTGGGCCTTGTCCTGCTCCTTTGCCGGCAGCTGCTCTTCAACCCAGATATCCGGCTCGATTCCGGTTGCCTGGATGGACCGCCCCGAAGGGGTATAGTAGCGCGCCACGGTAAGCTTGAGGGCAGATCCGTCGCTCAGCGGCCGTATGGTCTGCACCGATGCCTTGCCGAAACTCTTTACCCCGACAACAACCGCACGCTTGTTGTCCTGAAGCGCACCGGAAACGATCTCGGCAGCGCTTGCGCTGCCTCCGTTTATCAGTACAACCATGGGGAAGTCATCAAAAGCCCCGTCTTTGCGGGCTATATATTCGGTTTTATCTTCAGACGTTCTTCCATCGGTATATACGATCTTTCCTTCGCTCAGAAAGAGATCGCTCACTGCGACAGCCTGGTCCAGGAGCCCGCCCGGATTATACCGCAGATCGAGAACCAGACCCTTGAGCGGGCCCATCTCTTCAAGTGCATCATAGATATCCTCTGCAGTATCGACCTGGAAATTCCTCACCTTGATATACCCGTAGCCGGGCTCGAGCATCTGCGATTTCACGCTTTCTATGTGAATCATGGCCCTGGTTATGGTTACGTCAAAAGGGCTTTCCTGTGATTCCCTGAGTATGGATATGGTTACCTGTGATCCCTTCGGGCCCCGTAAAAGCTTCACTGCATCCTCAAGGCCCATGTCGACAGTCGAGGTCCCCTCGATCCTTATGATCTTGTCACCCGGAAGGATCCCGGCTTCAAAGGCAGGGGTGCCTTCTATCGGCGTGATGACCGTAAGAATGTCATCCCTGATCCCGATCTCGATCCCGAGACCTCCGAAAGACCCTGTGGTGCTGATCTGCATCTCCCTGTATCCTTCCTTGGTAAGATATGCACTATGGGGGTCGAGAACCCCCACCATCCCTTTTATGGCACCTTCGATGAGTTTTTCCGGGGGCACATCCTCGACATAACTCTTCTCAATAATGCCGAGACAGTCTGAAAACTTTTCGAGCTGGGGATATACCTCAGAGGTGTCAGCCTTGAGCACATTGGAATAATTGAGCAGGACAAAGGAAAACATCACGAGAACAAGGCCCCCACCGAGCCAGATAGCTTTTTGTCGTTTCATACTTGCTCCTGGAGATTTTTTTACCTAGAGTACTTATCGTCTATATCACACATCAAATGATCATAAAACAACTACTATTGGCTGACAAGCCAGCCCTGAGGGTCCTGGGGCTTGTCTCGAAACCGCAGTTCAAAATGCAGCATCGGCCTGACCACATCCCCGCTCTGACCAACCTCTGCAATGTTTTCACGTGCAGAGATCCTGTCCCCCACCGAGGCAACAACCTTTTGGAGATGGCCGTATACGGAATAGTACCCGCCGCCGTGATCAATAATGACAGTATTTCCATATACGTTTATCCAGTTCACGAAAACCACCTTGCCTTCATAGATGCTCCTGACCGGTGCGCCTTCATCGGCCTCGATATCGATACCCCGGGAACTCTGGGCAACCCCCTTGACGTGGAATGTTCCGAATTTGCGCACTATCTTCCCCAGTACCGGCCACGGCAGCCGGCCTTTCTTCTTGAAGATGCTCGCGCTGACAAGTTCCTTCTGGCGTTTATCCTCCTCCATACGGTTAAGGAGTTCCTTCATCCTGTCCTGGTAATCCTCAGATTCCCGCTTGAGCGATGCAAGCATCTTCGCCTTTTTTTCTCTCTCTTCATGCAGTTCTTCAACCGTGTCCTCAAGATCGGTCAGATCCTTTTTCAGCCCGAGTGCAACCTCTTCCAGCCTGGCCCTGGCCTGCGCAATCGTGGAACGAAGCTCCTGGTATTCCTTCAGCACCTCATTATTATGCTTCAGGACACTGTTGAGGTACCCGGTATACTCCAGGTGGGAGTAATATATATCGATAATGTCAAAGAATGAGCCTTTATAAAGACCTATCCAGTTGTTCCTGAGTTTTTCTTCATGACCTTTCAGTACTGTCTGATAATGTTCCAGATCCTTCTCAAGACCTGCCGAGAGATCCTGTTTCAGTTCGATATCCTTTCTGACCAGGGAGATCCTGTCCTGAATCCTGAAAATCTCCTGATCCATGTCATAGAGTTTTTTCTCTTCATTGCGGTATTTTCCTTCGACCGCCTTTACCTTTTCACTGAGTTTCCTGATCTGCGGTGGGTCGTCGGATGCAAAGGCCAGACAGGGGAAAAGTATTATGATCACAGCCCATGCCAGGCTATGCATCGATACTTCTCCTGATAGCCAGGATCGCGCCGGTAACACTGCACAGACATGCAAAAACGATCATTACAAGGAGCTGATTGATACCGGGCGGAGAAACGATGCCCAGCAGAACCGGTATGCGGGACAAGAGGTATAAGGTAGAGGCCCAGGCTGTCAGCGATGCGAGTATCGAGCCTGCAAGACCGTAAAGAAGGGCTTCGATAATATAGGGGGCAAACAGAAAACCCCTTCCCGCACCAAGGAGATTGAGCACCTCTATCTCCTGGCTTCTTGTAATGATCCCGACACGGATGGATAAAAAAAGCACAAGGGCCAGGCATATGATAACGACAAGCGCCATGAAAAGACCTGCAAATACTATTGAGTGATATGCGCCGGCAATACGGCCTAAGATCCCTTTGTGACAGCGGACATCTTCTATGGAAGGGATTTCCCTGAGCTTTTCCATCAAGGTTTCCATCTTTCCCACATAAGAAGGTTTTACCCCGATCTCAAAGGCATCGGGCAGGATCTCCGGATCAAGCCCTTCGATCAGAGGATTTTCACAACCGAGCCATTGCTTCATCCTGATAAGCCCTTCATCTCGCGGAATATAACTTACCCGGGAAACACCTTCCATCACAAGAAGTCTTTCCTGCAGCGAGAGAATGGTCGATTGCTGCTGATCGCCCCTGAGATAGGCCATCACCGTGGAATTGGTCCCTGGGATGAGCGCGGCCCTTCCTGCAAGGTTCACTGTGCAGATAACGACAGACAGCTGAGAAAGGGCAAACCAGCACGCGATAAGGGTGAAAAAACTGCCCCAGGGACGCAGATGGACCCCTGTTGCAATCCGCTTAAAGATGTATAAAAGTCTAACCATGGTCTCGTTTACTCAGCGAGTATCCTTCCTCTGTCCAGATGGATAACCCGTGCGAAATCCATTACCGGATCTTCCCTGTGGCTTGCTACAATCATGGTCATACCCTTTTTATGCAGCCGGTAGAACATATTCATGATGTACCTCCCCATATCGTCATCAAGGCTTCCCACGGGTTCATCCGCCAGCAGGATATCGGGATCATGAATAATGGATCTTACCAGGGCCAGCCGCTGCCGTTCACCCCCGGAAAGATCACCGGCACGCTCATATACCCTGTGCTGAAGGCCGACCCATTTGAGCATTTTCCAGACCCTGCCCCGGATATATGCAGATGTCTTTCCGAGAATTTCCAGAATAACGGCGGCATTATCGTAAACACTCCAGTCATCGATAAGCTTGAAATCCTGAAAGACAAAACCGGTATGCCTGCGTATGGCCTGAATATTCAAAAAATCCATACCGGTTATATCCCTGTCCTGAATGAATATCTGCCCGCTTGTGGGATATTCCAGCGCATACATAAGCTTTAACAGGGTTGTCTTTCCCGCTCCGGATGGACCACGGAGAAAACAGCATTCACCTCTTTTTATATGCAGGGATACATCGCGCAAGGCATAGACACTGCCGTGATAAACCTTTGATACACCTTCCAGAATAATCATCGCACCCCAGATACACCCTCCCTGCCGGGCTGCATGTATGCCGTAAAATCTGCCATACCGCTCTATATGAGCCTGTTTTTCATATCGACTAGAAGATCGATATCAGCGGCAATATAGTCTATATTTTTCATCATGGCAGGGTGGTCATCAGTAAATGACGCACATTCCGTCATAAGGTGCTGCAGCTCCAGGATCTCTTTGTCGATAAGGGCAAGAATCCTGCTTATATGCACATCCGTCAGTTCCATTACATCTTCATGGGGAGCATGAATACCGGCGCCTTCTGCCGGACCCTTTATTGATCCTATGAGTTCCAGCAGATTATCAGGGCCGATCTCCAGGGCTCTGCAGAGACCCTGAACAACCTTTTGCGAAGGCCTGCCCGGAGGATTAAGCTCATACAGAGATATGGTCTTGGATGAAATGCCGCTTTGTTTTGCCAGCTGTTCCATTGTCAGCCCTTTCATCTTCCGTAATTGCCTCAGACTGTTCACATGAGACCTCCTTGAGTATATGCCTTATTTGTACCATTATTAATTATTAATTTCAATTTACATGAATTTCATCATATGTATAGACCTTAAAACCTGCTGCGGGAATATTTGGCGCACTCGAACAAATCCATACCCTGCATACCTTAAACACAATGAACCGGATAAACCCGGTATCTGCCTGCAATTACACCCATCCTGCATGACCCGGCACCTTATACCCATACCCCTTTGACGGGATTGGTATGATTTTCGCAGATGTCTTCACCATGGCCAAAGAGAATGAAAACGGTCAGGAGCGATCGGAACAACCAACTGGAAAACGTCTGCAGGATGCCAGAGAAAAGGGCCAGGTGTGCAAAAGCACGGAGGTATCGACCTGCTTTCTGTTCCTGGGCACAATCATCTCTTTCTATTTCTATATCCCGTCTGTTGCCAAAAAACTGGCAAGTATCGTGAGTTCATATCTCGACAATACGGGCTGCTGGGATGGCAGCCAGCTTTCCGCTATATCGATCTTCCACAAGGCGGTCATTGAACTGGGAATCCTGGTGCTTCCTATTCTCGTTATATTTCTTCTCATCGGATTAGCGTCAAATATCATGCAGATAGGGTTCATCATCAGCTCAGAACCCATTACCCCGAAATTCTCCAAGCTGGATCCGATAAAAGGGTTCAAGAACAAGTTTTTCTCCATAAAAAGCCTTGAACTGCTGATAAAAACCCTCGTCATCCTCCTCGTGATCACGTGGGTGGCCTACCGGGCAATCAAACGGGAAATCCCTGATTTCCCCCCGCTCATCGACAGCGATCCAAGCGTCATTTTGATGACGTTTTTTCAGTCTGCCATGCACCTGCTCTGGGATTTTCTCTGGATCTTCGTGATTGTTGCGGTTGCAGATTATGTATTTCAGAAATGGCAGCACACGAAGGATTTAATGATGACAAAACAGGAAATTAAAGACGAGATGAAACAGTATGAGGGAAATCCGCAGATCAAAAGCAGGATCCGCTCCATACAGCTGCATATGGCCCGAAGAAGAATGATGAAAGAGGTCCCCAAGGCGGATGTCGTCATCACAAACCCCACACACCTTGCAGTGGCATTGCGCTACGATCGGGGCAAAATGGCGGCACCTGTGGTGGTTGCAAAAGGCGCAGGCATACTGGCCGAAAAGATAAAAGAGATCGCCCGCTCTTCACGTATTCCTATTGTGGAAAACAAGCCGTTGGCACAGGCTTTGTATAAAAGCGTGGATATCGGCGATATCATCCCGGAGAAATGGTACAAGACCGTGGCTGAAATACTCGCTTACGTCTACAGACTCAAGGCAGGTGTACGATAGATGGCACAGAAAACAGCATTACCTTTCGGGATGGACAATAAGTTAGCAGCAGATATCGTGATGGGTCTCGGCGTTCTGATGGTGATGACCATCGTTCTGGTGCCGCTGCCCACTTTTATTCTCGACATCCTGCTGACCTTCAGCATCACCATCGGGATCATCATCCTCATGGTAAGCATGTACACGATAAATCCCCTTCACTTCTCTGTATTTCCGTCTCTTCTCCTGGTGGTAACCCTTTTCAGGCTCTCCCTGAACATCGCCTCTACCAGGCTGATCCTCCTGCACGGGGCTGAAGGGGAACTCGCTGCAGGAAAGGTGATCAACGTATTCGGCCAGTTCGTTGTCGGAGGAAGCTATGTAGTGGGCATAGTGGTGTTTTCCATCTTTGTCCTGATCAACTTCGTTGTCATCACAAAAGGTGCAACCCGTATAGGCGAGGTCACTGCAAGGTTCACCCTGGATGCAATGCCGGGAAAACAGATGGCCATCGATGCAGACCTCAATGCAGGGATGATCTCCGAGAGCGAGGCAAGAGAGCGCAGGGACCAGATCCGAAGGGAAGCGGAATTCTACGGGGCCATGGATGGTGCTACAAAATTCGTGCGTGGTGATGCCATTGCAGGTATCGTCATCACCTTTATCAATATCATCGGGGGCATTGTCATCGGTGTAATGCAGAACGACATGCCCTTTTCCGAGGCACTGACCACATATACGGCGCTCACCATCGGCGACGGTCTTGTCTCGCAGATACCGGCACTCATCATATCATCGGCCGCAGGCATAATCGTCACCCAGTCCGCAGCAGACAAGTCCATTGGAAGACTTGTTTCCGAACAGCTTTCCTTTCAGCCCATGGCGCTCTTATCCGCTGCGGCTATTATCTTTTTCTTCGGCCTTGTTCCCGGCATGCCGCATGTATCGTTCCTTGCCATCGCAACCTTAATGGGCGCAATAGGCTGGATAAGCCTTCGATTCAAGAAGGAGGAAGAACCTGAAGAAGAGGCCCCGCGCGAGGAGGAGGTATCCCCCGAGACCCTTCTGCCCATGGATATTCTGGAATTCGAGATCGGCTACGGACTGATCCCTCTCGTTGATACATCACAGGGCGGCGAACTTTTGACGCGCATCAAGGCCATGCGTCGCAATATTGCAGGCGAACTCGGTATAATCGTTCCTCCCATTCATGTACGCGACAATCTTGATCTCAAGCCGAATGAATACAAACTCACACTGAAAGGGTCGGAGATCGCACGTTCCGAAGCCATGATAGACCGGCTCATGGTCCTGAATCCAGAAGAAGTGGAGGTCGATATACCGGGCATCCCGGTAAAGGAACCTGCATTCGGACTGCCCGGGCTGTGGATCAAAAAGGCGGACAGCGAACGTGCTCAGCTTGCAGGTCTGACCGTAGTGGACACATCCACGGTTATTGCGACGCATCTTACCGAGGCCATCAAATCCAATGCCTTCGACCTTCTGGGCAGGCAGGAGCTTCAATCGATCCTGGATACTGTTTCCAGATCCCACCCCAAGGTGGTGGAAGACCTTATCCCGGGCACACTCCCGGCTGGTGTTGTTCTGCGCGTACTGAAGAACCTGCTTCGGGAAAAGGTATCGGTAAAGAATATCCTTTCGATCCTGGAAACCCTTGCAGACTACGGGTCCATGACAAAGGATCCCGATATTTTGACGGAATATGTCAGACAAACCCTCATGCGGATTATTTCATCCCCGTATGTTTCCAATAACACAATCTCGGTATTGGCTCTGGATCCCGGTATAGACGGGATGATATCAAATTCCATCCAGCACACCGAACATGGTTCGTATCTTGCATTGGATCCTGACAAATCACAGAAGATACTTATGACGCTAAACAAGGAGGTTCGCAACGTGGGGAAACAGGGATTGGTTCCTATCTTACTTACTTCGCCTCTGAGCAGAACATACATGAAACGTCTCACTGAGAGGTATATGCCGGATCTCGTGGTCCTGTCGCATAATGAGATCCCGCCGGATGTAACCATAAAAAATATGGGGATGGTAAGAGTCGATGCAAATTAAGACGTTCAAGGCACCCTCAATGAAGGATGTTCTCTCGCAGATAAAGGACGACCTGGGCAAAGATGCCGTTATCATCTCAAAAAGAGAGGTCCTGGACAATGCCTTCGGTATGACGGCCCGGCCCATGATAGAGGTCACTGCCGCAATAGACTATGATGCAGAGAGCTTTGATTATCACATAAAGAACCTGTCTTCACAGGGGGTATCACACAGAACCTATTCAAGTACAGGGATCGAGACCCCAAAGGCTGCATCCCCTATCTCCAATGAAATCCTCGAACTCAAGGAAATGATGAAGGAACTGATCGATCATACCGGATACAAACTCCATGAAAAGAATCCTCTGAGAAAGGCCATCATCAAAAAGGGAGTACGCGCACATCTTGTAGACCTCATCCTTTCAAAGCTTGGAGACAAGGCTCATATGGAGTCTATCAGGGGCCTGCTGGAAAAGATCGTACGCACTTCCGGTGCACCGGAAGAACGGATATGGACTTTTCTGGGTACAACCGGTGTTGGAAAAACGACAACCATGGCAAAGATTGCAGCAGGATCGGTATTGAACGAGGGCAAACGTGTGGGACTGATTACCCTTGATACATACAGGATAGGGGCAATAGATCAGGGCCGTATCTATGCAAAGATATTAAACGCCCCTTTCATCTCTGTCACTACTGTTTCAGAGTTCAGAACCGCCCTTGCAAGGCTTGATTCCATGGATGTCATCCTCGTGGATACTGTCGGACGTTCGCCTTTCTGCAATGATTATATAACTCATCTTAGCCAATACTTTGACGGTATCTCCTCATGCAAATTCCTGCTTATGCCCGTGGCTACCAGAGACAGTGAGATGGACATCACAACAAAGACGTTTTCCAAGATCGGAATAAACAGGATGATATTTACCAAGCAGGATGAAGCGATACTAAGCGGCTCCATTATTTCACACAATCTTATGCACAGAATACCCATAACACACATCACAACCGGCCAGAGGGTTCCGGAAGATATTGAGACGGCATCTTCATCAAAAATCATCGAGAGATGTCTCGGAGACATATCATGAAAGATCAGGCACATACACTCAGAAAAATCATTGAGGGGTCAGGAAGCCGGCACCTCCCTCAGGTTCTTTCGGTTACATCCGGAAAAGGCGGTGTCGGAAAAACGAGCATAGTGGTAAACATGGCTATTCTCATGGCATCCCAGGGGAAACGGGTCCTGGTGCTCGATGCCGATCTCGGGCTTGCGAACATAGATGTTATGCTCGGACTGAGCGCAAAATACAATATCAAGCACGTACTGGACGGACAGTGCTCGCTGGAAGATATCCTGCTTGAAGGTCCTGGCGGAATAAAGATCATTCCCGCGTCTTCAGGGATACAGGAACTGGTGGATCTGTCTCATGAACAGCAGCTCAGTCTGATGAACTCACTGGACTATTTTGATCAGGACATAGACTATATGCTCATCGATACAGGCGCCGGCATATCCAGAAATGTCATGTATTTCAATTGCGCCGCCCAGAGGATAATCGTCGTAGCCACGGCGGAACCCACATCGATCACCGATGCCTATGCCCTTATCAAGGTATTGAGAAGACGCTACGGGATAAAAAGGTTCAACCTTATTGTCAATAATGTTTCATCCAAAGTGGAGGGAGATCAAGTGGCAAGAAAATTGACTATGGTATGTGAGAGGTTTTTAGGGGATGTTGCCCTTGATATGCTCGGATCGATCCCCAGCGATGCTGGTATTACCGAGTGTATAAAGGGACAGAAGGCATTCGTGGGAGTCAATCCCACCGGGGAATCTTCGAAGAGGCTCGAGAGGATTGTGCGGCAGCTGGAATACTGTGAAGACGCAAACAGCAACGGAAATATCCAGTTCTTCTTCAAAAGAATGCTTTTAAACCAAGCAAAGGGGTCCAATTATGCAGGATATGGCATTTCCAGACCTTACTGAAGAGCAGAAGCTCAATCCGAAGATCAGGGCAAGGGTTATCAATGAGTTTTCACCCTTGATCAAGTATATAGCCAGCCGTATTGCAATAAGGCTTCCCCCTCATATCGACCTGAATGACCTTATCAATGCAGGGGTTATAGGCCTTATTGATGCAATCGAAAAATTCGATGCGTCCAAGCAGATCAAGTTCAAGACGTATGCGGAATTCAGAATCAGAGGCGCTATCCTCGATGAACTGAGATCCATGGACTGGGTTCCCAGGTCTGTCAGGCAGAAGGCCCGCAAGGTTGAAGATGCCTATGCCAGGCTCGAGTACAACCTTGGAAGACCTGCCAGCGACGAGGAGGTTGCCCAGGAGATGAAGGTCGATATCGACAGCTTTCACAAGCTGCTCTCCGAAACAGCATCGGTTTCACTGCTGAGCCTTGACGATCTGGGAGAGGATGATTCCGATCTTTCCAAGAGGAACCTCCTGGAATACATCCTGCAGGATGATAAAGACTGGCCTTCAAGCAAGATCAGGTTCGCAGAAATCAGGGATATGGTGGCAAAGTCCATCCAGTCGCTGCCCGAAAAGGAGCGCATGGTCATATCCCTATATTATTATGATGAACTTACCATGAAGGAAATCGGTCATGTATTGAAGTTTACCGAATCAAGGGTATCTCAAATACATACCAAGGCAGTGCTGAGGCTGAGATCTAAGATGCACAAGATTTTTAAAGAGATCAACAGCTAAAGATTTTCACGAGATAATACGATTATACGAAAAAGACCGTGGAGGCAACTATGGCACTAGATAAGAACATGAAAATCCTTGTTGTAGATGATTTTTCAACCATGCGAAGGATCGTGAAAAATATCCTCAGGCAGTTGAATTTCAATAATATCATCGAGGCTGACGACGGGTCCACAGCCCTCGATGTTCTTCAGAAGGAAAAGATTGATATGGTTGTCTCAGACTGGAACATGCCGAAAATGACCGGCCTTGAATTGCTCAAGGCAATACGATCCGACGATGCACTCAAGGACATACCGTTCCTTATGGTAACGGCAGAGGCACAGCAGGAAAATATCATAGAGGCGGTCAAGTCAGGGGTGAGTAATTATATTGTCAAGCCCTTCACAGCCGAGACCCTGGGCCAGAAGATCAATCAGATATTTAAGAAATAGGAGTTGCCGTGTCTGATCTTTCAGGGAAAAAGGCCGAGCTCGATAAGGATGGTATCCTGTTTGACTCGAATAAAGCAGAGCTCGATAAAGACGGGATTTCATTGAGCGACGATGAATACCACGGAAAATCCCAGGAAAAGACTCTCCAGCATGAAACAGCAGAAACCACACGGCCATTAAAAAGTAACCGTTTCAAAACATTGCTTATCATATCGGTCTTTTTCTTTATTGCCGCTGCCGGCGGTATTATCTCGTACAGCCTCAACAAGGATAAATCCGATTATAATCCGTATGCATATATTACTCCAACGGTACCTCAAAATGTGTATACCCCCGAGGGCGATATCATACTCGATCCCTTTATGGTATTATTCGCCTCTCAGGACAAAAGAGAGTCTGGGGTGCTTCTTGCACAGCTCAGCCTTCAGGTAACGCCCGAGACAGCTGCAAACATCGAGAGTGACATATTTGCAGTGCGCAGCCTTATACTTGAGCGGCTCTCAAGAAATGCTCAGATATATTCCAAGAATGAGATTGCAGACATACTAAAAAAGGACTTGGAGGATTTCAAGGTAAAGGATGTGGCCTTTATCCAGTATGAAAAACGGTAGAATTGTATGAAATGTTTTATGGCCGTTAAAATGACAATTCGACAGGTATAGAAGGTAACCTATGGATCTGCAGCATATTGACAGCATGATTTCTTCTAAGGACTCCTCCTTGAGGAGGGAGGCGGCTACTTTGCTCGCCGATACAGGAGGAGATGAGGCTTTCGAGAGACTTGAGGCTCTGCTCAAAGACCCGAACAACGGTGTAAGGGATGCCGCCCAGAACTCCATCATTATCCTCGGCGGAAGGCGCGCTATTGAAAAAATGGTTCCTCTGTTGACCGACAATGATCCATCGATACGCAATATGGCGATCGATATCCTGCGAAAGATAGGTGAGGACGGGCTCGATATCCTTCATAATATCGCTCAGGATCCGAATGACAACATCAGGTTGTTCATTCTCGACATCCTCGGGTCTATCAGGAATATCGACAGTCTGGACACCCTCATCGAAGGACTCTATGACTCGAACCCGAATGTCCGTAATGCATCGGTCATATCACTTGGCGAACTCGGCCACCCCAGGGCCTTCAATCATCTAAAACAGCTTATCAACGATGAGGAATGGATCCGATTTTCCGTAATCGAATCTCTTGCGCAGATCTCCCATGAAGAGACCGTGGATTTTCTCCTTAACGAACTTAGCAGATGGTCTAACGACGAGATCACCATGTGCGCCATCCTCGAGGCGCTCGGCAGGATAGGTTCAGAAAAAACCGTGCAGCCGCTTATCAGGATGCTTGCAGATTCAAACGAATATGTGGAGATTTCCATTGTCCAGACCCTGCTGAAGATCCTTTCCGCAGATAATCTTACATCGATGGATACAAAGGACAGAAAATTGATAAAGGAGCTCCTCGAAAACCATCTCATTGAGACTGACGATGATTTCCAGCACGATACCCTCGAGGCCCTTGCCTATATAGGAGACAGGCACAGCGCGGAATGCATAATTGAACTTGCGGGGAAAGTGGATCCCGACACAGAGATGGAGAAGTGGGATGATATCAAATCCACACTGATAAGATTGAGTGATGCAGCCTTGATGATCGAACTGCTCGACACGGATGAGAAAAGCATGATCCTGGCATCAGAGATCCTTGCAGGAATAGGAGGAGAAACCGAAGGACGGGAAATTGCCAAACGGATATCAGGAACGCAGGGTTATGTAAAAAGGGCGATGTGCGATGCCATCGCATCTATCGGCGGTCCATCGAGCAGGGAACCCCTGCTCCAGCTTATCCATGATCCCGACGGCCATGTCATATCCTCATCACTGAGGGCGCTGGGAAAGATCGGCAAACCCGAAGATATTGAGGAACTTGTGAAATTCCTTGTACATCCATATCCTGATGTAAGGGCGATTGCACTGGAGGCCATAGCATCTATAGGCGGAGCGTTTGCCGAGAAGACCTTCGAAGATCTGTTGAAAGACAATGATCCCCAGATACGGATCATGGCCCTGACCGGCCTCGAAAATATGCACAGTGAACACCTTGACGAGGCAGTCAACTACATGTCCAGGGACCAGGACGGCCAGGCACGGATGACCTCGGCAAAAATCATCTTCGAGGAGGTGCTGCCTATTGAAAAAGACCTGCTCATGGCGCTTCTCAATGATGAACTAGACGATATACGTCATCTTGCAATAGACATTGTCGGACAGAGACAGCTCCATGATCTCAGATCGTTCCTGGAAGAGGCAACCGGGAGCGACGAGATATGGACGGCATATCATGCCATAGAAGCCCTAGGTCAATTCAGGGATGACAATGCAAAAGACAAGCTCCTTTCCATCTTGAAAAACTCTCATGACTTCCTGCGGATATCGGCGGTGAAGGCCCTGGGACAGTGGGAGGATGAATCACTGGTAGCCGAGTTGGAGATCTACATGGACGACGATAACCTTGATGTTGCCCGTGCAGCGGCAGAAGCGGTTGACTCTCTGCAGGGGGTGGCCTTCTAGCATGGATAATCCTGTTTTTGATACCATCAAAAACATTGATGACCTTCCCACCCTGCCATCTATAGCCATGGAGGTCATAGCCTTGTCCCGCTCACCCGAGGTCTCCATCAACAAGGTCTCGGAATGCATCTACAAGGATCCTCCGCTGGCCACCAAAGTACTCAGGATGGCTAATTCCTCCTTCTACAGGCGGGGATCCAATGAGGTGGACACCCTTCATCGCGCCATTCTGATGATGGGCCTCAATGAGATAATCAATATCACGACATCAGTTTCCGTACTCTCGATTCTTCCTCCAAAGGGAAGCGAGGGAGAAACCCTGCGGAAGGCATTCTGGAACCATTGTATTGCTACCGGTCTTATTGCCAGACATATCGATAATAAACTGGGAATGAGATCCATGGGCAGAGAATTTGTCGCCGGCCTGCTGCATGATATCGGAAAGATAATACTCGATGAATATTTTCATAAGGAATATATGGAGGCACATGCATTTTCCATAGATGTGGACTGCCCCATGTATGATGCGGAACTCGAGGTGCTCGGTACGACACATATGGAAATCGGTCATTTCCTGGCACAGAAATGGGACCTGCCCGGTTATATCGCAGATGTCAACCTTTACCATCATCAGCCGATCGATGCGAAATTCAAGGATATCACGGCCCTGATCTCCATCTCGGATCTGCTTGCAAAGGCAAAAGAATTCTCCTTCGGCGGAGACCGTCTTTCTTTTGTGCTTTCAGATCAGCAGGCATGGCATATTCTGAAACAGATGGGGTATCCGGTACACATACTCGACCTGGAGCGTTTCACCTTTGAGATCGAGGACATCGGTGAAGAGGTAAACAGGTACATCTCTACTGTCTCAGAACCAGGCACCGAGGAGAATGTTCATGAGCGAATTTAAACCCTCAGCTGGAACTGCTCAGATGACTGATGATACATTCCGGTTGTTGAGGGATTTCATATACGAACATTCGGGCATCTATTTCTCGGACACGAAAAAAAGCCAGCTTGAAAATAGGCTCATACTCAGACTCAGGGCCAACAATCTCTCTGATTACGACAAGTACTACTACATGCTCAAATATGATCCTCAGGCTGCCAAGGAATTGCGCTCGCTGTTCGACTCGGTCACCACCAATGAAACAAGCTTTTTCAGAAGCCCTCCACAGATTCAGGCATTCCAGGAAAAGGCCCTGCCGGAGCTTATGCTCAACAGAGAGAATATGGGGGAAAAAACCCTTAGACTGTGGTCTGCCGGGTGTTCTACGGGTGACGAGCCCTATACCATGGCTATTATCGTGAAGGAACTCCTGCAGGAAAACCTCTGTGACTGGGATGTAAAGATATTTGCAAGCGATATCAGTGAGAAAGCGCTCAGATCAGCCAGAGCGGCTACGTATAACGAATATACCCTCAGGTCAGTCCCTCCTGAGATAAAAAAGAAATACTTCATCAGCAACGGAACTCAATACAAGATAACCGACGAGATCCGCATGCTTGTTGAATTGCAGTATCTGAATTTTAATGATGATAAACGGGTTCGGCTCATGCGGGGTTTTGATGCCATCTTTTGCAGGAATGTACTTATCTATTTCGATGACACTGCAAAAAAACGGTTTGTCTCTCAGCTTTATGATAATCTCAATCCAGGCGGATACCTTTTCATAGGCCATTCAGAGTCGCTGCACAATATATCGCGGGCATTCAAACTGGTCCATTTTCCTGGCGCTCTGGGCTATAAAAAGGAATAGGTGGAGGAGTATATGGATAAGATACTCATAGTCGATGACTCAACAACGGTAAGGAAACTCCTGATTCACACCTTGAAACCGAGAAATTATAAATGTATCGAGGCGTGCGACGGATTCGACGCACTGGAAAAGCTGGCGATAAATCCGGACATCAAGCTCATCATATCAGATCTGAATATGCCGAATATGGACGGTATAGAACTGATCAACAACATCAGACAGAACCCGCAGTACACAGACCTGCCCATCATCATGCTTACCACCGAAGGAAGCCAGGACAACAGAAAACTAGCTTTTGATGCAGGTGCAAATCTTTATCTGGTAAAACCCTCACCGGCCCATATCATACTTTTCAAGGTGCAGAGCCTGCTTGAGGCAGATAAATGACCGTACTTGAAAACAGCCTTACCAGCCATGCCCCCATCCTCAGAAAGTCAGACCGCACATAACATCTTTTCCTGCAGCATTCTTCAGTAGAAGTCGTCAGTAAGAATCAACTCTCAATATGCCCTGATATACTTTCATCTGTTCCAGGGATATCAGCTGTCATTTTCCTCTTCGATCAGCTCGCGCTGCGGGTTTTTGTCCAACCCCAGCACATAAGTGGATTCTGATTCCGGCAATTGCTCTACATCACGTAGTTTCCGGGTCATTGCCCTGGTTCTGATCTCAGTTTGTTCAATCGTGCTTGATGCGGTATTCAGCTGCTTCCTGACCTTTGAAAGCACATCCCCGAACTTTAAAAACTCGGTCTTGACTGCTGCGAGAATCGACCAGACCTCATGGGAGCGCTTTTCCAGGGCCAGCGTCTGGAACCCCATTCGGATACTGCTCAGAATGGCGGCCAGTGTTGTCGGTCCTGCAAGGACAATCCTGTATCTGCGCTGAATCTCCTCTACCTGTCCGGGCTGACGCAGCACCTCTGCATACAGGCCCTCTGTAGGCAGGAACATAATCGCAAAATCCGTAGTTTCAGGCGGAGATACATACTTTTCACTGATCTCTTTCGCCGAGGCCTGTACAGAACGCAGCAGAGAGGAGGTTGCTTTCTGGCAAGCCTCTGCATCGGCCCTGTCAGACGCATCTACCAGCCGCAGATAGTCTTCCTGCGGGAATTTAGAGTCTATCGGCAGCCATAAACGTGATTCGGACATATCCCCGGCACCCGGCAAACAAACCGCATATTCCACGGTTTCACGTGAGTCATGCTTCACCTGAACATTCCTTGCATACTGGTCGGGGGAGAGTATCTGCTCCAGAAGAGCCCCGAGCTGAACCTCTGCCCATGTTCCCCGTGCCTTTACATTGGTAAGAACACGCTTCAAGTCACCCACTCCGGTTGCGAGCGTCTGCATCTCTCCAAGACCGCGCTGAACAGCCTCAAGCCGTTCACTTACCAGCTTGAATGATTCTCCGAGCCGCTTCTCAAGTGTACTCTGCAGTTTTTCATCGACAGTGAGCCGCATCTGATCGAGCTTTTTTTCATTGCCTTCTGTCAGCACCTTCAGCTGATGGTCGATTGCACTGCGCATTCTCTCGATGCGGGCTTCATTGGTTTCGGTCAGTTCCTTTATGCCGCCTGCAACCTTTCCCAGATTCTCATTCTGCGATTTTCCGAGTTCTGAAATCGTTCTTACCAGGGTCTCTGTAGCGGTATTTTGAGCAAGCGCTACTTCCTGACGCAGTTCACGTGCAGCCTTTGCAGACTCCTCGCGTGCATTGCGAAATTCTTCCCGGAAAGCCTGTTCAAGGTTATGGCGGGATCTCTGCGTGATAATAATCATCGCAACACAGATCACAGAAATAACCGCTAAAATCGAAAGAACTATTGTTTCCATATATAAACCTTAACAAAGGATATCGCATATTGCACCTTAGTTCAAAAGGATTTTCCTTTAAGACCATGCTTAAATATCATACATCTGTCCACACAGGGTCATGATTCAACCCTTTTTTACGAACTTTAACAGGTGCTGTTTCCGTCAGGACTGTCTCAGATGACAGGCGGGCCAAACCTTCTTGACACCCGCATTCGGCATGGGCTAATGGTAGATTGTCAGCGCTTAAAAACTACGTGCAGAACGCTCACTGACTTACAGGTGGATATTGATGGATGCTATTCATATTGGAGATATATCGATCGGGACGGGAAAACTGGTTCTGATAGCAGGCCCATGTGTGATCGAATCCGAAGAACATGCACGGTTTATGGCAGAAAGACTTGCCGGGATAGCAGGCAGAGTAAACATGCCCTTTATATTCAAGGCATCATTTGACAAGGCTAACCGCTCGTCGATCGATTCATACAGGGGCCCGGGGATCGTAAAAGGCCTCGATATCCTTTCAGGGATAAAAAAGGACTTTAAAGTTGCAGTCACAACCGATATTCACGAACCAGGCCAGGCAAAGCCTGCAGCACAGGTCGTGGACATTATTCAGATCCCTGCCTTTCTTTGCAGACAAACCGACATTCTGGTTGCCTCAGGCGAAACAGGCATTCCGGTCAATGTCAAGAAAGGTCAGTTCATGGCACCATGGGATATGGCAAATGCCGTTAAAAAGATCGAAAGTACCGGGAACAAAAGAATATTGATTACCGAACGCGGGGTATCATTCGGATACAACAACCTGGTGTGCGATTTCAGGAGCCTCGGACTTCTTAGGTCTTTCAACAAACCTGTTGTTTTTGATGTTACCCATTCTCTTCAGCTGCCCGGAGGAAAGGGAGATTCTTCCGGCGGGAACAGAGAGTTTATCGCACCCCTGGCGCGCGCCGGCGTTGCATTCGGAACAGATGCCGTCTTCCTTGAGGTGCATGACCGCCCGGAGCAGGCGCTGAGCGACGGGCCAAACTGTCTGCCTCTTGCCGGGCTGGAGCCTCTGTTGAGGCAGCTGCTTGAAATCAATGCGGTGTTAAAATGAATCGGGTAAAATGCCTGGTACTGGATGTGGATGGAGTCCTTACGGATTCAAGGATCTACTTTACTGATGACGGCCGCGAGATCAAGGCATTCAATAGCAAGGACGGCCACGGACTGAAACTCATCATGCGCGCAGGAATCCAGGTGGCTATAATAACAGGCAGATACTCAAAGGCCCTTGAATACCGAGTGAAGGATCTGGGAATCGAGCATGTCATTCAGGGATCAAAAGACAAGACGGCCTCACTAAGCGAACTTTCACAAAGGCTCGGGATCGATCCCGGAGAGATGGCATACATGGGGGATGACGTGGTAGACCTTCCTGCAATGAAATTATGCGCAGTGAGCATTGCTCCCGCAGATGCAGTGGAGATGGTCAGACGTAAAGCAGACATTGTAACGGATCTTCCGGGGGGCCAAGGCGCAGTACGGGAAGCCGTAGAAATCATCCTGAAGCGCATGAACCTGTTTGATGTGGTGATGGAGCGCTATGTGGTTTAAGTGGCTCGGTGCTCTTGTTATTATCATCCTCATCGGTATTATAGTTATTGAAAAAGAGGATACGGTTCAGCAGATACAAACCATGCCGATCCTGCGGTCTGCACAGCAGATAATCATGCATGAGAAAAAGATAGACTCGGATATAACAACTCTCATAGAAGCCTCAAGCATTACCGAACAACCTGACAACATGATCCATCTCGACACCTTCGATCTGACCCAATCAGACGGACTGCGCATAGCCGGTATAGAAGCGGTGTACAACATGAACGACTCCATACTTACCATAACCGGACCTGTTACCATAGAGATGAATAACGGCAGAAGGGCAAACCTTGAGGGACTTGTATGGGACAGAAAATCACAGAAGGCATTCACCCCCAATCCTGTTGTGGTTACAGGAATTGAGGGAACAATCAGGGCCAACAAGGCGGAATTTCAAAACGACTTTTCTCTGATACACTTTTCAGGTGGTGTACATGCACAGATTTCTCAAGATATTCTTTATAATTAGCATAGTAATTCCTTCTCTCGCATACACTGAAGAACTAAAGGACACACCCGACTCATCCGATATGGTTGAAATAGAGGCTGACAGACTGGACGTGAATACACCTGAAGGAAAGGCGGTTTTTCAAGGAAATGTTAAGGCCAAAAAGGGAGATATAATCGTAAACAGCCAGGTACTCACCCTCCTGTATGATAATAAAACTCAGAAGGTTACCTCTTTAATTGCTGATGGCGAGGTATTCGTGCTATGGCAGGACAAAGAGGCAACGTGCAACCAGGCAGTGTACAGCCTTGACAAAGAGATGATGGAGCTTGCCGGCGACGTGATCATTACAAAAGGCGCCGAGAAACTCTCGGGACAGAAGGTTATCGTGGACATGGCATCCGACACCCAGGTCGTGGAAGGCCA
>JAFGTK010000057.1 GCA_016934135.1 Deltaproteobacteria bacterium
CTGCTCGCCTTTTTTGAGAACGGTTTTGTGCTCGGCCATATGGGAGACAGCAGGACATACCGGATGAGAAATTCCGAGCTGAAACAGCTCTCAAAGGACCACTCCCTTGTACAGGATCAGCTCGACCAGGGGCTCATAACATCCGAACAGGCATACAAGCATCCGCATAGGAATGTTATACTGCGCGCCGTGGGTATCTCCGAGAGCGTATCTCTGGACGTTATCCGGGGGAAGACCTATCCGGGAGATCTTTTTCTTTTGTGTTCCGACGGACTCACCGATATGGTCAGCGATGAGAGCATACTCGAAGAACTGAAGGCTCACCAGGATCTGCCGGAATGCGTAGACGTCCTCATTGACCTTGCCAAGCAGGCCGGGGGCAAAGACAATATTACCGTGGTAATGGCAAGGATACAATGAAGAGAAGAACAGCATCAATAGTCATATTGTTTTTCGTGTTTCTGTTTCACTGCGCCATTGCATCAGAAGAAAATCCAAGTGATGATTCAAGAACATATACCATCCCCCGCTCAGAGATGGAAGATATCATAAAAGACTGGTTTCAAAAATCCGGGTTCATCCTTATGAGAAGCCCTGAACAGACAGGCATGATCCGGATTCGTGCACAGCAGGGAAATGAAACCTGGGATATCTCTCTGCTGCAAAAATCTCCTCTTGCAACCGAGATTCAGGCTGCGTATTCATACGACAGAAATCCCGATCCTTCCCATGTTCAGGCCCTGTGGAATTTCATTAACGGCTACTATAAAGGGTCTTCGGTGGATGTTGCGGCATCGAATTCCGCCATACCCGTACCGGTATTGTCACATATTGAATCAGTAGTCTGTATCGCGGCACATGTCAAAGAAGACGCCATTCAGTTTTCAGGCTTCGTAGTGGACCCTTCCGGGGTGATCATGTCCACTGCACACAACCTCATGGGACTCAAAAGCCTGAGCGTAACCCTGTTTGATGGTCAGACCATTCCTGGCAGGATCATCAGAATCGACTATGAACGGGACCTTGCGCTCATCGATGTAAATATGGAGTTCAGTGCGCATGTCCCCCTCGCAGACGGCGTCAAACTTCTGGGGATGGGGCAGAAAATCTATTCTATAGGGTGTCCCGAGAATCTCGGGGGCACGATATATTCCGGATTCATAAACGGCCCGCCCAGATCCGTTGAGGGACATCCCCTTTGGCAGGTCAGCATGAAGGTGTATCCGGGCAGCAGCGGAAGTCCGGTCTTTAACGACAGGGGCACTCTGGTCGCTGTTGTAAAGGCCAGGCACAAAGGCACGGACTCCCTGGGGTTTCTTATACCCTATGAAACGGTTCAAGCCTTTATACGGGAACTCCCTCTTCAGCGGGGAAACACTACCATCAAAACACAATGAGGAGCTGAGCAAAAAACAAATGAATTACGGCCGCTATGAAATAGTACAGGAACTGGGTAAAGGTGCAATGGGAGTCGTATATCAGGCACAGGACCCCCAGATCAACCGCACCATTGCACTGAAGGTCCTGCGGGAAGACCGGGTGACCAGTGAGGACTTTGTTCAGCGTTTTCTTAAAGAGGCCATGGCGATCGGCAGGCTTTCCCATCCCAACATCGTCACAATTTACGATGTTGGCCGGGATCACGGAACAGTCTATCTTGCCATGGAATTTCTGGAGGGCAGGCCCTTTAACGACATCATCCGTGAAAGTACCCTGAGTGCTGAGCAGATAGCCGAGCTGGCCATACAACTCGCAGACAGTCTCGATTATGCACATAAAAAGGGGATCGTACACCGGGACATCAAGCCGTCGAACATAATGATGACCCCGGATGGGAAGGTAAAGCTCACCGACTTCGGGATCGCTCGGATCGAAGATGCATCCATGCACCAGCAGACCCGTGCAGGCGAGATCCTGGGCACCCCGGTATACATGTCGCCGGAGCAGGTTATGGGCCAGCAGCTCGACGGCAGGTCGGATCTTTATTCCCTGGGGGTTATCCTTTATGAACTTGCCGCTGGAAGCAGGCCATACAGCGGTGAAAATCTTGCCTCGATCTTCAGGGCCATTACCCTTGACAACCCCAAAGATCCTGCTGAGATAAATCCCGGTATGCCACCCGGCCTGGGGAAACTCATCATGAAGAGCCTGAACAAAAAGGCGGATGACAGATTTCAGACAGGATCCGAGATGGCAGCGGCCTTCAGAGACTTCCTCAGGGAGATGGAATCCGTGGGCGAGCCAAAAGTATCTGAACGCAGGAAGATACCCTATACGGCACTCATTGCAGCCATTGCTGTTATCATATTGTTTGCATCAGGGGCATTGTATTTTTCCTCCCGCGAAAAGGTCTCAAATTCATCTACCTCAATGGAACAGGCAGTGGAACTTGCTTCTGTAAAGGTTGAGAGCATGCCTATTGGTGCCCAGATTTTCGTAGACGGTTCCTTTAAAGGAAAGACTCCTCAACTGCTTGATATTCCTCTGGGAAAACACGAGGTCCGGCTGAGTCTTCCCGAATATTATGACTGGGAAGCACAGCTTCAGTTGGAAGGAAAAGAAGAGGTTCCCCTTTTCGTACGACTGGTCCCGACACAGGATCAGGGAAATTAGCACAGATATCAAACGTATACAGATATAATATGCTTTACATTTCTTGAAATATCATAGCTCCAGCATAAATTAACATATGGATACGTCAGGTTTTTCGTTATATGATGAATAGAAAAAAGATGGCTCTGATTCCATGGCATTGAATATATGAAAAATACTAAGGAGGACATTCAATGAATCTTCGTAAAATCATATTCGCCCTGCTCGTGACTATTGTTTTGGTCTTTGCTGCAGGGACCGGTTATTCACAGCAACTCCTTCAGGGCAGCCAGGTACCGCCATTTTCCCTCAAAAGCGTTGAAGGAAACCTCTATAACCTGGAAGAGATGAAGGATAATCCCATGATAATCATCTATTTCTTTGATGCCGCATCAAGACCAAGCCAGGAAAGCCTCATGACCATGGACCGGATGGCAAAAAAATATCAGGATGCAGACCTGAAGGTATGGGGGGTCACACGTTCACCAAAAGACTCGGTAATGGATTTCATGAAGAGTTCAAAACCGGGGTTTCCGATCCTCCTCGATGATTCCGGTGTGAGCGATCAATATCAGGCAAGGTTTATCCTGCCTACGACCTGTATTCTAGGTCCTGATCTAAAGCTGCTCGATCTTTTTCAGGGTGGCGGAACAACGACCAATGTCATGCTCGTGAGACTGGCCGAGAGAAAACTGCAGCAGAAAGAGACAGTTCTTGCAAAGGCCATAAGCGATGAAGTTGTAAAAAACGATCCCCAAAATGCCAAGGCAAAGATGATCAAAGGTTATGCCGCATTAAAGGCTGGGGATATCGATGAAGCAGAAAAGACCTTTACAGCCATGAGCAAAACTAAAGGCAGCGGCGAAATCCTTGGCAAGGAAGGCCTCGCAGGCGTATATGCCATGAAAGGGGAAAACGAAAAGGCCCTGGAACTGGCTAAAAGTGTTGAGAAGGCCGCACCGCAAAGGGCATATATCCATACCGTAAAAGGAGATGTGCTCTACGCTCAGAACAAGAAAGAACTGGCCAAGGCAGAATATACAAAGGCTGTTGAAAAGCCCGAGGCAGAGCCTTTTCAGGCAGCCGGTGCATATAACAAACTCGGCCGGCTCTATGCAAGCGTAGGCAGCTATCAGCAATCCCGCGATCTCTATGACCAGGC